>JAWOGT010000095.1:0-3583 GCA_046496585.1 Halopseudomonas sp. | reverse complement strand
ACAAGGTCACCTTGCGCTTGGAGATGCCATAACCCAGGTCGTCCATCATCAACAGCATGGCATCGACGACGTTGTCGAAATTCAACAGCGGTTCGCCCATACCCATCATCACCACGTTGGTGATGGCGCGGTCGGACTTGCCCGGAATAGTCCCGAACGATTTGTTGGCGACCCACACCTGGCCGATGATTTCGGCCACGGTCAGATCGCTATTGAAACCCTGTTTGCCGGTAGAGCAAAAACTGCAATCCAGCGCGCAGCCAGCCTGGGACGATACGCACAGCGTACCGCGGCCATTCTGCGGAATATAAACCGTTTCTACGCAGCTGCCTGAGGCAACGCGTATCACCCATTTGCGGGTGCCATCCTTGGAGATGTCTTCACTGACCACTTCCGGTGGCCGAATCTCGGCACAGGCGTCGAGCTTTTCGCGCAACACCTTGCCGACATTGGTCATATCTTCAAAGCGGTCGACACCAAAGTGATGAATCCATTTCATGACCTGTCCGGCACGGAAGCGCTTTTCTCCGAGGCTGTCGAAGAAGGCTTCCATTTTCGGCTGTGTCAGTCCCAGCAGATTTATCTTGCCGGTTGCATCGGTCATGGCGGTCACATCACTTGGTTGGTGGCGAAAAACAGATCAGGCGCGCGAGCAAAGCTCGGTTTCAGCGAAGAAGTAAGCTATTTCGCGGGCAGCAGAAGCAGTAGAGTCTGAACCATGGACGGCATTGGCGTCGATGGATTCGGCAAAATCGGCGCGAATGGTACCGGCTTCCGCTTCCTTGGGGTTGGTAGCGCCCATCAGCTCACGGTTCTTCAATACCGCGCCCTCACCTTCCAGCACCTGAACAACCACCGGGCCGGAGATCATGAAGCCAACCAGATCCTTGAAGAAAGGCCGTGCGCTGTGCTCGGCATAAAAGCCTTCGGCATCAGACTGGGACAGCTGAACCATTTTGGCCGCGATCACGCTCAGGCCGGCTTTCTCGAAACGGCCGATGATCTGACCGACCACATTTTTGCCAACAGCATCGGGTTTAATGATGGACAGGGTACGTTCTACAGCCATAAAAACTCTCCAGAATATTCAGGGGGGTGGATTCAAGGTAAAAAAGGAATTGTTAACCTGCGGATTATACGCAGGTTAGGTGCAAATACATAACAGCCTGCGGAAAAGCCGGGCCAGGCGCATCAGCGCCCGAGCTCAAGCCGCCTGACGCAGGCGGCTGACCACCTGGCAGAGCGTCTGTGCCGCATGATCAATCTCTTCCGGGGTGGTGAAACGGCCCAGCGACAACCTCAGCGAACTGTGCGCCAAGGGGTCCGGCACGCCCATTGCGCGCAACACGAAAGAGGGCTCCACCGAAGCCGAGTTGCAGGCCGAGCCGGAAGACAGGGCCAGATCCTTGAGCGCCAGCAGCAACAACTCGCCATCCACACCGGCAAACGCCAGATTCAGATTGTGCGGTACCCGCTGGTCTGCGCTGCCGTTGAGCGTGACCTGCGGCAGCGTCGCCAACCCGGCCAGCAAACGGTCGCGCAACTGCGCGGCACGCTGGTTATCCGTCTCCAGCACTTCGCCGGCGAGGGCAAAGGCCTCGCCCATACCGACAATCTGATGAGTGGCCAGGGTCCCGGAGCGCATGCCGCGCTCATGCCCACCGCCGTGAATCAGCGCCTCCAGCTTGAGCTGCGGGTCGCGGCGCACAAAAAGCGCCCCTATGCCCTTCGGGCCATAGGTCTTGTGCGCACAAAAGGACATCAGATCCACGGGCAGTTGGCGCAGGTCGATCGGCAGTTTGCCGGTGGACTGCGCGGCGTCGACATGCATCAGCGCGCCAGCGGCATGGGCGACAGCGCCCAGCGCGGCTATGTCATTGATGGTGCCGACCTCGTTATTGACGTGCATCAGCGACACCAGCAGCGTGTCCTCACGCAGCGCAGCGCGCAGCTGCTGAGGCGTCACCAGACCGTCGGCACCCGGCTTGAGATAGGTGACCTCGAAGCCTTCGCGCTCCAGTTGCTGACAGCTATCCAGCACCGCCTTGTGCTCAATCTGCGACGTCACGATATGCCGGCCGCGGTCGGCGCGCGCGTGGGCGATGCCCTTGATCGCCAGGTTATCCGACTCGGTCGCCCCGGAGGTCCAGATAATTTCCCGCGGATCGGCGCCGACCAGGTCCGCAACCTGCCGGCGTGCATTCTCCACCGCTTCTTCGGCTCGCCATCCGTAAATATGCGAGCGCGAGGCCGGATTGGCAAAATTACCGTCCAGGGTCAAACAGCCGAGCATTTTCTCGGCCACCCGGGGGTCGACCGGCGTGGTGGCAGCGTAATCCAGATAGATTGGCAGCATCATGGCATGACCCTCAGCGTCCGCCAGCGTGATCGGCGTCGGTGGATTCGGCCTGGGCTTCAGTCGGAGCTTCGGTCGGGGCTTCGCTGGCCGCCACCTCGCTTTTGAGCAGAGCAAAATCATTCGCATCCAGGCTCGGCAGCTCCTGGGCGCAGTAATCGCTACCCAGCTCCTTCAGCGCACTGCACATGCCTTCCAGCCGACCATCCACCGCGTGCAGATGGTCAAGCATCTGACCAATCGCACGGGCTACCGGGTCCGGCATGTCGCGGGTTACGCCGTAAGCATCGAACCCGAGCTTTTCGGCCATCGCCTGGCGTTTCGCGGACTGATCATCGGCCGAGCGATCCGCTTTGCTGAGAATGATGCGCCCGGGAATACCCACGGCGGTCGCGCCCGGCGGCACTGCTTTGGTCACCACCGCGTTGGAGCCGATCTTGGCCCCGGCACCGACCACAAAGGGCCCCAGCACCTTGGCCCCGGCCCCCACCACCACCCCGTCTTCCAACGTCGGGTGGCGCTTGCCCTTGTCCCAGCTGGTCCCGCCCAGGGTCACGCCCTGGTACAGGGTCACGTCATCGCCGATCTCGGCTGTTTCGCCGATCACCACACCCATACCATGATCAATAAAGAAACGCCGACCCAGCTTGGCGCCGGGATGAATTTCGACACCGGTGGCCCAGCGGGCAAAATTCGACACCATGCGCGCCACCAGCCGGGCATTGCGCTGCCACAGCCAATGCGCAAGACGATGCAACCAGATGGCATGCAGCCCCGGGTAGCAGAACAGCACTTCCAGCGTCGAGCGCGCAGCAGGGTCACGGTGAAATACGCTGGCGATATCTTCCTTCATGTGCTTGAGCATGCTTAACGTCTCCGCTCACCGGACGATTTAACGCCGATGGCTTTCTGGGTTTCGGTGAGGATACCGCGCAGGATATTCATTTCCATGCGGTTGATACCCATGCGCCCATACAAGCGACGCAACCCCGGCATCAGGTGTCTGGGTTGTTGCGGGTCAAGGAAGCCAATTTCAACCAGCACCTGCTGTAAATGTACGAAATACTGCTCCATGTCCTCGCCGGTGGTCGGCATCTCGTTCTGGCTGGACGTTGCTTCGACCTTTTGCAGGCTGGTCGGCTGGCCCTGGCGCAGCAAACTCTGCATGCGCAGCTCGTAACTGAGCACTTGCACTGCCGCGCCAAGGTTCAGCGAACTGAAATCCGG
>JAWOGT010000065.1:0-6146 GCA_046496585.1 Halopseudomonas sp. | reverse complement strand
TCCGCGGGGTGTTGCGCGCGGATCTGGTTGACCACCAGCGTGGTCAACGCCTCGCCTTCGATGTCGTCGGCGATCAGCACCAGTGGCTGACCGCTTTTGGCAATCAGTTCCAGCAATGGCAGCAGGTCTTTGAGCGCGCCGACCTTGTGGTCACACAACAGCAGGTAGGCATCATCGAATTCGACCTGCATCTTTTCCGCGTTCGTCACAAAATAGGGCGAGACATAGCCTCGGTCGAAGCGCATCCCTTCCATCACCTCGACGACGGTCTCTGTGGTCTTCGACTCCTCGACACTGACCACCCCTTCAACGCCGACTTTTTCCAGCGCATCCGCTACCAGTTGACCTATTACCGCATCGTTATGCGCCGACAGTGCGGCTACCTGGGCCTTTTCCTTTGGCGTGCTGACCGGACGCGACTGGGCCAACAGCGACTGCATGACCAGCGCCAGCCCACGGTCCAGGCCGCGCTTGAGGTCGATCGCGCTAGCGCCAGCGACAACGTTGCGTATGCCGTCAGCCAGGATGGCATGGGCCAGCACGGTTGCGGTACTGGTCCCATCGCCTACGGCCTCGCCAGTGCGTTCGGCCGCCTGACGCAACATTTGCGCGCCCAGATTTTCTTCGGGGTCCTGGAGATCAACCCGTTTGGCGATCGTCACACCATCGTTGCAGACCGTCGGATTACCCCATTTGTTCTGCATCAGCACCGACTTGGATTTCGGCCCCAGCGTGACCCGAACAGCATCCGCCAACTGTGTGGCACCACTCAGGATTTTCGCGCGGGCAGTCGAACGAAACTCGATTTTACTGTGCGCCATCTGATTTATCTCCAGGCCGGATCTTGCTGATTTGCCTAGGCGCAGTGTCGATCAACTACACCCTGGCATCTTGACTTTTATCAAACAACAGCCAGACATCCCGGGGCTTTGAAGCACCGCTCCATAGCGCCAACACCCGTGTGCAATCCAGCAGAGCCTCGCTGCAGCGCTCGGGGCCGAATTGACAAAAATCAACTTGGGCAAAACAAAATACGATCAAAATAAACTGGATAATTCACACTGCGGTTGTGGTCGGAACGTTGATTGTCCGGCTTGAAGTCACGGCCAGAAGTGAGGTTTTTTTCATTGCACTAATGAGGAAAGAGCCATGGACAAGTTTCAGCAGAGTCAGAACAACAAGTTACTCAAGTCAACTGCGCATGATCCCTATCGTACCGAACGCATCGCTGGCTCGGCCGTGTGCCCACAGTGTGACGCGGTTTATCATGCCGGTAACTGGACCTGGAATCGCCCTGAAAACACGGTGATTCACGACGCTCAAAAGGAGACCTGTCCGGCCTGCCGGCGCATCCATGACCACATGCCGGCAGGTACGCTGACGCTCTCGGGTAACTTTGTGCTTGAACACCGAGAGGAAATCATCCACCTGATCGACAACACCGAGAAAAAGGAAAAAGCCGAGCATGCCCTGGAGCGCATCATGCAGATCCGCGATTCAGAGGGCGATCTGATGGTGACCACCACCGGCATCCATCTGGCCAATCGCCTGGGCCATGCGCTCGAGGCCGCGTACAAAGGCCATGCTGAATACCAGTACGATGATAACCAGTACGGAATCAACGTCAGCTGGGAGCGTCACGAGTAAAGTCAGCCGATATGGTTTTCACTTCGCCGAATGGCTGATCAACAGTGCTGCCTGCAGGCAAGCGCGGCGCCTGAGCGCCAGCGCTCTGATCACTCGCCCCGACCGTGCGGCAGGGTGAGATCCAGGCCTATACCCAACGGCACGATGCGCGTCGGATTGATGGTCTCGTGACTGTAATAGTAATGCTGCTTGATATGCTCGAAATCGACCGTCTCGGCCACACCCGGCCATTGGTACAGTTCGCGCAGGTAACCGGCCATATGCGGGTAGTCCTCTATACGCCGGATATTGCATTTAAAGTGGCCGTGGTACACCGGATCGAAGCGCACCAGCGTGGTAAACAGCCGCCAGTCAGCTTCGGTCATCTGCTCACCAGCCAGATAGCGCCGCTCCCCGAGCAAGCCCTCGACCCAGTCGAGCGCCTCGAACAGTGCCCGACAGGCTTTCTCGTAGGCCTTTTGACTGGTGGCAAAGCCACTCTTGTACACGCCGTTATTGATCTGGTCATAGACACGGTCATTGATACGATCTATTTCAGCGCGAAGGGCCTCGGGATAAAAATCCTGCGTATCGCCGGTCAATTCATTAAAGGCGCTATTGAATATCCGGATGATTTCCGCTGACTCGTTATTAACGATGGTGTGTTCCTGCTTGTCCCACAGCACCGGCACCGTCACACGGCCGGTATAATCAGCCTTGGCACGGGTATACAACTGATAGTGATGGGTATGGCCATACAGCGGTTCTGCTGGAGCGTAAGTCCAGCCCTGATCGAGCATGTGCGGCTCAACGCTGGTGACCTCTATATGCGCTTCCAGCCCCTTCAGCTTGCGCATGATCAACGTGCGGTGCGCCCAGGGGCAAGCCAGTGAGACGTACAGGTGATAACGGCCTGACTCAGGGGCAAAGCGCCCGCCGGTTTCCAGCGTTTCACGGAAACCGGCATCTTCGCGCACGAACTCGCCGCCGGTACTCTCGGTGTCATACCACTCATCGTGCCAGGTACCTTCTACCAACCTGCCCATAGCGTGTACTCCTGCTGGGTCTGTTCATGTCTAGGCTCACAGCCTGACAGCATGGGCCCTTCCCTGACCAGCCATTGAAAAACCTTGCGGCAATTTCCCTCGGATGCGCGTATACTTATCTATCTATTTATTCCCCAAGGTTCACTCCAAGTATGTCCGATACCGCTCCGGCGGCACCGCAGTTTACCGATTTAGGACTGCCTGCACCGCTTCTCGAGGCTCTGACCAGCCTCGGCTATGAAACACCCTCCGCGATTCAAGCCGAGGCAATACCCACCCTGCTGGCCGGTGACGACCTGCTTGGCCTGGCCCAGACGGGCACCGGCAAGACAGCCGCCTTCGCCTTGCCGGTACTCGCCGGCATTGACGTCAGCCTGCGCGCCACACAGGCCCTGATCCTGACGCCAACCCGCGAACTGGCATTGCAGGTAGCAGAAGCCTTCCAGCGTTATGCCCAGAACATGCGTGGCTTTTCCGTGCTGGCGCTCTATGGCGGCTCGGCCTTTGCACCGCAATTCAAGGCTCTGGAACGCGGCGCCCACGTGGTCGTCGCGACCCCTGGCCGCCTGACAGACCATATGCGCCGCGGCAGCATCAAGTTTGAAAACATGCGTTTTCTGGTCCTTGATGAAGCCGATGAAATGCTCAAGATGGGCTTTGCCGACGACCTCGATGCGGTCTTCGAAAAAGTCCCGACGAATACCCAGAAAGCCCTGTTTTCCGCGACCATGCCTGCTGGCGTGCGGACCGTGGCGCGCAAACACATGCGTGAGCCCAAGGAAATTCGTCTGCACAGCGGCGTGAGCAGCAGCCTGGATACCATCACCCAGATCGTCTGGGAAGTGTCCAACCACCACAAACTGGATGCCATGACTCGCCTGCTTGAAGTTGAGCCGGTTGAAGCCATGATCGTCTTCGTACGCACCAAGACCGCCAGCATGGAAATTGCCGAGCGTCTTGAGGCCCGTGGTTTTGCTGCCGCTGCGCTGAACGGCGATCTCAGCCAGCAACTGCGTGAGCAGGTGGTTGATCGTCTGAAGCGCGGCTTGCTGGATATCGTCGTGGCCACCGATGTGGCTGCGCGCGGTCTGGATGTGGAACGTATTTCCCACGTCCTGAACTACGACGTACCGCACGACAGCGAATCCTATGTGCACCGCATCGGTCGTACTGGCCGTGCAGGGCGTTCCGGCACGGCGATCCTGTTTGCTACTCCACGCGAGCGACGCTTGCTGCACCAGCTGGAAAAAGCCACCGGTCAGAAAATTCTGAGCCAGGCTCTACCCAGTGCGGATGCCGTTCGCAGCGGGCGGCTGACCAAGCTGGCTTCACGGATCAATGCCGCACGGGAAACCACGGGTGCGTTGCATGAAAAACTGGCCAACGACCTGCTTGAGCTGACCAACCTGACCCCGGAAGAGTTGGCGACCACCTTGCTGGCAATCATGCCCAGTGCCAAGACGCTGGTTGAGCCGGTCAAGGACTTGCCTACGGCACCGGCAGCCAACAGTGCGCGCGACGGCTTTGCCGAGCGTGACAGTGGCCTGGTGCGTTACAAGGTCAAGGGCGGGCGCGCCAATGGCCTGATGCCCAAACCGCTGGTCGACGCACTCTGCCGTTTCGGTGGCCTGCAGCGTCAGCAAATTGGTCACATCAAGATGTTCACCGAGCACACCGGCGTTTACCTGCCGGAGCTGAGTGAAGGGGCCCTGGCCAAGCTGGCCGCGGTGGAAATCAACGGTGTTGCGCTGCAGATCCGTGCCTGGCCGTTACCCGCGGGTGAAGTCGAGCGCCCTGCCCGACCGAAACCGCGCAAGGACTTCCCCAGCAAGCCCCGCGCTGCCAAACCACGCCCGGCTGAGTGATCGCCAATCGGCATGGAATGGATTGATATTGGCGTCAACCTGACTGATACGGCCTTCGATCACGATCGACAGGCCGTATTGGACCGGGCCTGGCACGCCGGTATCAGCCAGATGGTACTGACCGCCACATCGCTGGCAACCTGCCTTGACGTCCAACAACTCTGTAATGACAATCCGGCGCGACTGTTTTGTACGGCTGGCGTGCATCCGCATCAGGCCCGCGACTGGACAGACGAGTTGGGCCGCGATATCCGCCGCTTGGCGCAGGCCGACTGTGTCAAGGCCATTGGCGAATGCGGCCTGGACTACAACCGCGATTTTTCCCCCCGTCCGCAACAGCTCAAGGCTCTGGAGCAACAACTGCAACTGGCCGTTGAACTGCAGCTGCCGGTATTTCTGCATGAGCGCGACGCCAGTCCGCTACTGGCTGATATTCTCAAGGATTACCGCGACTGTTTGCCGGCGGCGGTAGTGCACTGCTTTACCGGCGATAGACAGGCGCTGCATGCCTATCTGGACCTGGATCTGCACATCGGCATCACCGGATGGATCTGTGACGAACGGCGTGGCACCGATCTGCAAACGCTGATCGGCAGTATTCCCGCTGGCCGCCTGATGCTCGAGACGGACGCTCCCTGGCTAGTACCGCGGACGCTGCGACCGAAACCGAAAAAGGGTCGCTGCGAGCCTGCGTTTCTTCTGGAAATCGCTGCCATGGTAGCGCGCTGCCGTGAGGAAAGCCTGGAACAACTCGCCGAGCATAGCACCCGCTGTGCGCGCGGTTTTTTTCAATTACCTGCCTAGCCCTGCTTGTCTGGTCCCGCTGCCACCCGCCTGCTGGGTCTGCGCCCGGCCTGGGTAGCGATGCACCCGCCTAAATAACCTATGGCACTTGGACTTCACCGGTAATTGGGTGATGATGTCAGGGACTGCTGTTATGAGTCTTGCCGATCTAACCAGAGCAGGCCATATATCATCCTGGAGTAACTGCTCATGTTCCATTCATTGCGCCTGTCACTGCGCCACCTGCTGCCTGCTACCATGTTGCTGCTGAGTTCCACCGGCGTGCTCGCGGCCAACTTGAGCAGCCTGCCCAGCCAGGTCAAAAGTTCGCTGGACAACGCGCGCATTCCGTCCAGTGCGATGTCATTGGCTATTATTCCGCTTGAGGGTCAAGGCGTAGCGCAGTATGTGAATGCCGATCAGGTGGTCAATCCAGCGTCAACGATGAAGCTGGTGACTACCTTTGCTGCGCTTGAATTGCTCGGACCCACTTACCAGTGGCGCACCGCCCTGCATGGCACCGGGCCGATAGACAATGGTGTACTGCAGGGCGATCTGGTGTACCGCAGCGGCGGTGATCCAAAAATGACCCTGGAGCGTATGTGGACCTTGTTGCGTGATCTGCGCGCGGCCGGCGTGACGGAAGTCCGCGGCGATCTGGTTCTGCAACCTGCGGACATGCGTATGCCGTTGAATGCCCTGCCGTTTCCGGATGACGGCAACGACCCGAGCAAGCCGTTCCTGGTCGAACCCGATCCGCTGTTGAGCAATCTGAAGGTGCTGACACTCAGCAGCTATGGTGAGCGCGGTGGCGTGCTTATCCACC
>JAWOGT010000052.1:0-6882 GCA_046496585.1 Halopseudomonas sp. | reverse complement strand
TGGCGTCGACATCGGCGATACCCGAGAGGATCGCCAGTCCGTAGACGCCCTTGTCACCGAACCAGTCCTGCGCCGCATTCGACATGACAAATACCGCGGCCAGGGCGGCCGCGATGAACAAAGCCGACTTGAGTTCCAGCGGATTACTCATGACCGGCTTGTGTTCGACCTCGCCGCCCTTGAAGCGCCACAGCACCACCACCATCGCGGCGATCGGAATGATGCCCAGCAGCAGCATGCCGGGCAACAAGGGCAGCAACAGACTCCGATTGACGATCGCCACCTCGGCCAGCACGCGTGGCGCCATGGTCCCGCACGCCAGCGCGATCCCCGCGCCCAGCAGGGCCTGGCGGCGGGTATCGCGGGCAGACATGCGCGAGAAGCTCAGCGTCAGGGCGGTGCTTGATGCCAGGCCGCCGAGAAACGCCGTCAGCGTCAGACCCACCCGGTCGCCGAGAATCCGCACCGCGAAATAACCGATAAACCCGATGCCCGCCACCAACAGCACCAGCCAGCCGATCACCCGCGGATTGAGACTGTCCCAGGGGCCCATCGGCTCGTTCGGTAATAATGGCAGCACCACCAGCATAATCACCAGGAGTTGCAGCGAAGCGGTCAACTCATGCCGGGACAGCTTGCGCAATACCCCGTGAATCTCCTGTTTGAATCCCAATAACACTGCTGCCCCGACCGCCGCGATCACCGCTTCGAGCGGCATGCCCAGTACCGCCAGCGCACCCAGGGCACAGGTCAGCAGCGCGGCAACCTCGGTGGTCGCACCGATGTCGCCGCTAGTACGCACTGTTTGCAGATATCTGGCCACCAGCATCGCAGCGACGCCGAGCAACACCGCCGCCAGCACCCAGGGTGAGCCGGCCAGGCTCAACCGGGCGGCGACACCACCAAGCAGGCCGAGCAACGCAAAGGTGCGAATACCGGTGACGGTCAGCCCTTCCTCAGCCTGGCTGCCGGCTGCGCGTTCGCGGCCGCTGTTCTGACTCTGCCAGCCGCGCTCAAAGCCAACGATCAGGCCGACCGCCAGGGCCACCAGCAGTCCAGGGATGCCGCCCGCGTATTCCATCATCAGTGCGTGTCCTGCGCCCATGCGTTGCATAAAACATAGCACAAGCCTGGCGTCTGGCTGCCGCCGCGACTGCAGCGCAGCCCAACCGATCATGCCGACTCAAACGATCAACCGATGGCGCCGGCCGCGTGCAGCTGTGCTATCGCCTCAGCACTCATGCCCAGACCGCGCAGCACCCGCAGGGTGTCCTCGCCCACCGCCTTGCCGATGTGCCGGGGCGCAGCCAGGCCACTCCCAAACACGATAGGACAGGCGATCTGCGGCTGGGCGCGGTCGCTGCCGGGCACGGGTACCGCCTGGACCAGGCCGCGGGCGCGCAGCTGCGGATGCTCGGCGGCTTCAGACAGACTCAACACCGGCTCGACGCAGGCGTCTATGGCGGCAAAGCGCGCTTGCCAATGGCTGAAATCGTGGGTGGCGAAGGCGCTTTTCAGCGTCTCCTTGACCCGCGCCCGATCGGCCGGCAACGGCGACAGGCCCTTGGCCGCCAGCTCCGGGCAACCCAGCACGCTGCATAACGGCTGCATAAACTGCGGCTCCAGACTGCCCACCGCCATCCAGCGACCGTCGCGCGTCTGATAATAATCATAAAAGCTGCCACCATTGAGCAGCGTCGACTCCAGCGCCGGCTCCTCACCCGCCGCCAGGCAGGCCGCGCCAGCCATGGCATTCAGGCTGAACACGCAGTCGGTCATGCTGATATCCACATGCTGGCCCTCGCCGGTCTGCTGCCGGTGAATCACCGCCGCTAGCAGACCGGCCAGCGCATGCAGCGAGCCGCCGGCCAGATCCGCCACTTGCATCCCCGGTGGCACCGGTCCGCTAGCGCGCCGGCCGGTATAGCTGGCCAGCCCGGACAACGCCAGGTAGTTGATGTCGTGCCCGGCACGCTGGTGATACGGCCCGGTCTGGCCATAACCAGTAATCGACACGTAGATCAGCCGCGGATTGATCGCCCTGAGCGCCGCATAACCGACCCCCAGCTTGTCCATCACTCCCGGGCGAAACTGCTCGATAACAATGTCGTACTCGGCGACCAGCTCGCGCACAATCGCCTGCGCCTCCGGCGTCTTCAGATTGAGCCCAATGCAATCCTTGTTACGGTTCAGATAAGCATGGCTCGCCGACACGCCGTCCACGTGCGGCGGTAACAGGCGCACCAGATCCATGCGCTCGGGCGATTCGACGCGCAATACCTGCGCGCCCATATCGGCCAGCATCAGCGAGGCAAAGGGGCCGGGCAACAGCGTCGAAAAGTCGAGCACCTTGAGTGATTCCAGCGGTCCGGGCATGGTCGTTCCTTGAATTGATTAAACAGTTGGGAGCAATGACTTGGCGAACATGCCACCAGCATAGCCAGCCTGGGCTGCCAGCCGATAGGGCAACTGCGCCAGAGTCGGGACCAAGAGTCGGGACCAATTAGCTTTCCGCCCAGGCGGCATGGCAGCTACACTGACCTTTTCGGCATTCTGACCCTTTGCGCTTTCTTCCGGAGACAGCCCATGTCCCAGCTTATCGATGTAGCCGCTCTGGCTGACCTGCTTGGCGACCCGCAACTGTGCCTGTTTGACGCTCGCTTCGCCCTCGAGCAGCCGCATCAAGGCCGCTACGACTACGCCGCCGGGCATATTCCCGGGGCGCGTTATCTGCATCTGGACGAGGATTTATCCGCCCGCGCTGTTCCCGGCAGCACCGGCCGCCATCCCCTCCCGGATGCCGGCGTACTGCAAGCGCGCCTGCGCCGCGCCGGACTCAACCAGACCGATCAGGTGGTGGTCTATGACGCCGGCGCCGGGCTGTTCGCCGCGCGTGTCTGGTGGCTGCTGCGCTGGCTAGGGCACACGCAGGTCAGAGTCCTGGACGGCGGCTTCAAGGCCTGGGCCGAGGCCGGGCTGCCGATCAGCCAGGAAACACCGCGCCCGGTATCCGAGGGCAACTTTACCGGCGCGCCGGACAACCGCAAGCTGATGGCTGCCGCAGACATCCTGCAGCGCCTGGACGATAGCTCACTGCAATTGCTCGATGCCCGCGCCCCGGTGCGCTTCAGCGGTGAACTAGAACCAATCGACCCGGTCGCCGGGCATATTCCCGGCGCCGCCAACCTGCCCTGCATAGACAACACCGGCGCGGACGGGCTATGGCTAACGCCGGAGCACCTCGCAGCACGCTTCAGGCCCTGGCTTGCGCGTGGCACAGAGCTGGTGAGTTACTGCGGCTCCGGGGTTACCGCCTGCCACACCATCCTCGCCGCGGTGGAAGCCGGGTTGCCAGAACCCCGGCTGTACGCCGGTTCCTGGAGCGAATGGATCACCGATCCGCAACGCCCGATCGGCCGCGGCCCGACCGTTCGCGACCCGGTGGTCCGCGGCCCGGACGCCAGCGACTAAGACCTAGTCAATCGCAGGCGCATCGCTGGCCCGGCGCAGCGCCTCGATATAGGGCCGCAGCGAATAGCCCAGGCGCTCCTCCAGATCATCCGCCCAGTTGCGTAGCGCCGGCTTTTCCAGAAACAACTGCCCACTGGCCGGGATGAACAGCAGAATATTGCCCTCCTCCACCGGCACCTGCAGGTACTTGTCGCCGAACAACTGCTCGAGCATGCGCCCGGCATAGGGGTTGCCGGTGTTGCCCAACTGCCATTGATTGATCACCAGCAGCCCACCGGGGCGCAGGGCCCGGTGACAACGCTGGAAGAATTCGGCCTGCAGCTGCAAACGCGAGATACCCCCTTCCATATACAGGTCTACAAACAGCAGATCACAACTGGCCGGCGCCTCTTGAATATAGCGCTCGGCGCAGCCAATCTTGATCGCCAGCCGCGGATCCTCACTCAGCCCCAACCACTTGCGCCCCGCATCCACCACCGCCGGGCGCAACTCCACCGCCGTCACCCGTTGTGGCTCAAAATGGGTCAGCAGGCAATTGGCCAGGCTGCCGCCGCCCAGGCCCAGCAAGGTCACCTGTTGGGGGCGGTTCTGCCAGAACAACGCCAGCAGCATGGCGCGGGTGTAGTCGTACTCCAGCCAGGCCGGGTCCGCCTCAAAGCAGCAGCTCTGCTCGGTCTGCTCACCAAAATACAAAAACCGGTAACCCTCTGATTCGGTCACCCGCAGCACACCAAAGTCGTCGCGGATGGCTTCAAGCAGGCGCTCTTCTTTACTCATCGAAAATGGCCTCAAAGCGCGGTACACACGCATGAAAAAGGGGATGGGCTGTCTGAATGTCATGACTCAGGGTACCATTGCAGCACACCAACACCCAATTCAAGAGAACCCATGACCGCACCCTGGACCCCCCACAGCTGGCGCAGCAAACCCATCATTCAGCAGCCCGCGTATCCTGACGCCGCCGCCTTGGCCGAGGTCGAGGGCACGCTGGCCAGCTATCCGCCGCTGGTGTTTGCCGGCGAAGCCCGCGAGTTGCGCCGCCAGTTTTCCGAAGTCACCCAGGGCCGCGCCTTCCTGTTGCAGGGCGGCGACTGCGCGGAAAGCTTCGCCGAGTTTTCCGCACCGAAGATCCGCGACACCTTCAAGGTGCTGCTGCAAATGGCCGTGGTCATGACCTTCGCCGCCAGTTGCCCGGTGGTCAAGGTCGGGCGCATGGCCGGGCAGTTTGCCAAACCGCGTTCCGCCGATGACGAAGTCCAGGGCGCGCTGACGCTGCCTGCCTACCGCGGCGATATCGTCAACAGCATTGCCTTCGAAGCCGCCGGGCGCGCGCCCGACCCGCAGCGCCTGCTGATGGCCTACCACCAGGCCACCGCCACCCTCAACCTGCTGCGCGCCTTCGCCTCCGGCGGCTTCGCCAGCCTGGACAAGGTGCACCAGTGGAACCTGGACTTCATCGCCAACTCCGCCACCAGCCACCGCTTCGAGCACCTGGCCGCGCGCATCGACGAAAGCCTGGGCTTTATGCGCGCCTGCGGCGTCGACCTGGAACACAGCGCGCAACTGCGCGAAACGGCGTTCTTCACCGCCCATGAAGCGCTGCTACTGAACTACGAACAAGCCTTCACCCGCCAGGACAGCCTCACCGGCGACTGGTATGACTGCTCTGCGCACATGCTCTGGATCGGCGACCGCACGCGCCAGCCGGATGGCGCGCATGTCGAATTCATGCGCGGCATCAACAACCCCATCGGCGTCAAGACCGGCCCCACTACCGACCCGGATGAACTGCTGCGCCTGATCGACATCCTCAACCCGGACAACGACCCCGGCCGCCTGAACCTGATCGTACGCATGGGCGCCGACAAGGTCGAAGCGCACCTGCCGCAACTGGTCCGCGCGATTGAGCGTGAAGGCAAGCAAGTGCTGTGGAGCTCTGACCCCATGCACGGCAACACCATCAAAGCCTCCAGCGGCTACAAAACCCGCGATTTTGCGAGCATCCTCCGGGAAGTGGAGCAGTTTTTCGCCGTACACCAGGCCGAAGGCACCTGGGCGGGCGGCATTCATATCGAAATGACCGGGCAGAACGTCACCGAATGCATCGGCGGCGCCACCCCGGTCACCGAAGCCGGCCTCTCCGACCGCTACCACACCCACTGCGACCCGCGGCTGAATGCCGACCAGTCGCTGGAACTGGCGTTCATGATTGCCGAGACGTTGAAGAAGGCGCGGCGCTGAGGGGATCGCGCTTGGTGGATAGCGGGCAAGCTACTGCGTCAGCCGAGACTCCGCTTGGATTCCCGCCTTCGCGGGAATGACAAAGGTGGGGCTTTGAAAGGCGGGGCCTCGACAGTCGCCGATGTATGACAGTCCCGTCATGCCGGCTTAAGGCGCGAGTCTGGGCCGGCTCCTCTGCCAAACAACGCCTAGCGCCGCTGCAGATGCTCCGTTGGCGCCATCCGTTGATGCAGCACCGCAAACACCACCAGTTGCTCTTCCGCTATCCGGTAATACAGCATGTGGCTGCCATACGGAAAGCTGAATACCCCCTCCCCCACATCCGGCCTAGCAACCCCCTGACCGGGAAACTCGACTAATAGCTCAATCGTCTCCCTCGCGCCCTGCAGGTACTTTCTGGATTGTTCCTGCCCCCAGGTATTCACTGTGTGACGGCGGATCGCAGTCAAATCCTGCTGTGCATCACGGGTTAAACGAAAGCCTGACACCATCAGTCATCGCTTCCCTGCAGCAGCTGATCAAAAAACGCCCCACCATCGACCGTCTCGCCGGCAGCAATCTGCTCCCTGGCGCGTTCCGCCCGCAATCGCAGCAGTTCCAGCTTGAGCTCTTCACTGCTGACAAAATCTTCAGCAGCAACCAGCACCGCCACCGGCTTGCCGTGCTTGCTGATATGGACTGGCTCACGCTGGGATCTCAACAGCACCTCACCAAAGCGGGCCTTTGCTTCGTTTGCCGTCACCAAGTGCATAGACATTGCTTGCCACTCCGATAATCCAACACCATCATTTTGTTCGAATCGCACGAATCGCACGAATCGTTCGTTTCAGTCGAAACAAGCCCAAGCTTAGCACGCTTCATGGTAGACAGAGCTCTGCGCCTCAAGCAAAAAACACGCACTCATTACTGTCGTGACCATAATGGTTACTTGCTACTTCAATCTCGTCAATCCGGCCGCGATACCCCGTCCTTCTCGCCTTTATACCCAGTCAAACCCGCCACAATAAATTGTCATACCCGCCTCAAGACCCCGTCATACTCGCCTCAATACATTGTCATTCCTGCCACAACACCCCGTCATTCCCGCGCAGGCGGGAATCCAAGCGGATCGGGACACCGCGACGATGACGTCTCAGAAGATCCTCGTCTTCGAGGACGAGGGCGTCACCG
>JAWOGT010000392.1:0-4066 GCA_046496585.1 Halopseudomonas sp. | reverse complement strand
CCTCCGGCAATCCACCTGGTATCGTTTTCGTTCGGAGAGCTATCTTTCCACTGCTGAAGGCTGGTTGCGGCTGTATCGCGGGTATCCGTTGTTAGGTGCCTTAACCAGGGCCAAGCTCGAACAGGCGGTGGAACTGGCAATACGTCATATCCAGAAGAGCCAGGAAGAAGATGGTAAATTTTTATACTACTATGATGCGGCAAAGGACTCCCGGCTGGACCATGAGCACCCTGGACGAGACCCTCTCAAAAATCCGTATTACAACATCCTTCGCCATGGCGGCGGGGGACTCACCTGTATCTTTTACGAAAAACACACCGGTGCCGGTATCAGTGTTGACATCATCCGTCGGGCAATCGACTATCTGATCAGGCACACCAGGACCAAGGAATACCATGGGCAGACCGGGGCCTACATCTACAGCGAGAAAAAAGCCAAGCTGGGCGGTGCGGGCATTGCCCTCTACCTCGCAGCCGAATATCAGCTGTTGACCAATGATGACAGCTACCAATGGTGGGCCGACCAACTGGCTTGGCATCTGCTGCACCAGATTACCGATAGCGGAGAGTTCATCTACTATACCATCTATCTCGATCGGGAAGTCACCGCGGAGCAAAACCACGAGTACTTCTCTTTTTATTATCCTGGTGAGGCGGTGTGCGGGATGGCCAAATATCTGCGACTGATTGCCCCGGATCGTCGCACCCTATTTTTCGCAAAACTCCACCAGGCATTGAGTTTTCTTTTGGAGGTCCGCCCGCAAACCCGGGCCAGCGAATATACCAAGATCCCGTCTGATTCCTGGTTGATGATGGGCATCATGGAACTCTGGGATTTCCCTGAGATGCGCGACCCACGCTATGCTCGGTTTGTCTTTGCCGACGCTCAAGCGATGATCCGGCAGATGTACAAGGTCAGCGATGCACCGTACCCGGATTACGCCGGTGCCTTTTATTACGAGTACGGCGACTATCCTTATGCTGACGGAGCACGCTGTGAAGGCTTGCTCGGTGCCTATCAGTTGGCTCTGAAAATGAACGACCAGGTAATGGCGGAGGAGGTCTGGCAGGCCATGCAACTTGCTGCTTGGGCCCTGATGCACCTGGTGAATACCGAAGATGCCGTCTATTTTGCCCCCAACCCGGACCTGGCCATTGGAGGTATTCGTTTCAAATACACCCGTCAATGGTTTCGTATCGATACCATTCAGCATGTGGCCTCCTTCTACGCAAAAATGCTGCCCTATTGGCCGGAAGAACAGGCTGCGAGTGGGGAAGAAGGGGGAACATGCATTGATCCCTGAACTGCGCGGCTGGAACTACCGAACGGAGGAGCGGCTGGGTGGCGGCGGCTATGCTCTGGTCTATCAGAGTCGTCATCCCGACTTTCCGGGCAAGGTTTGTGCCGTCAAGGTCTTTAATGAGCCTTTGTATGCCAACACCTTTGAGCAGGAAGTCCGGCTCCTCCAGGCGCTAAAAGGCTGCCCGCACACTCCGGCGCTGATAGACTTCGGTCGTGACCGTAAAGGAAGGTTGTGCATCGTCACGGAAATGGCCCCAGGCATGCGGCTGGACCTTCAGATCCAACGCCATGGACCTTTATCTACAGCCAAGATCAAGGTAATGTTGGCCCAGATTCTGGAGGTGCTCGCTTTTGCCCATCAGCGAGAGATTCTGCACAAGGACATTAAAGCCTCAAACATCCTTATCGACGAAGACAACTTTACCGTGCTCGACTGGGGGGTAGCCCAGTATCGGAATGGCGGCAGGCTGGAGACTATTCGGGCTAAACAGGAATACGTTGCCCCGGAGTGTTACTGGGGCCGCCAGGAATTTGCCACCGATTTTTATTCACTGGGCTGGCTGGTCATCGAGGCTGTCAGTGGAATGCTGCCCTATCAGTTTGCCATAGAAAGAGACCCAGACTACCCGGCGGCGGCTCATTGCCTGGAACGGCCTCAGTTTCCTGACAACCTGGAAGGTTCACTGCGCGACCTGGTGGCTAATTGGCTGTGCAAGGATCCTTCGCAGCGTCTCTGCGGGTACCACCTCCCCACACTGCTCACGCAAACAAAGTCCATCCATTGTGGTTTTTCGACCTTTCTTGATTATCGCCAGATCAGGCACGAAGGCAATTTTCTCCACCGGGCCGCCCGGCACGGTGTTCCCTATGCCCAGTATACTCTGGCTCTGCGCCTGCTCAGCAAGAAACGTCCGCGAGAGGCGCATTATTGGTTGGAACAGGCCGCCGGACAGAAGTTCGCCCGGGCGCAATACCGGTTGTCGAAGTTGGTCGCTAATACCGACCCGAAGAGGGCGGCAGACTTACTGGAGCAAGCTGCCGTGGCAGGCCATGCTTCGGCACGCTATCGCCTCGGCTCATCTCTGCTCTGCTCTGAGGACAACCCGGTGGAGATTCCCAGAGGACTCTCTTTGCTGCGCCTTGCTGCTGACAGCGGGCATGGCCCGAGCAATGCCCTTCTGGCAGAATGGCTAGCCCCCTCGCCGGAATACAGTGAAGAATTCCAACTGAGGTTGCGGCGGGCGAAGGATCGTGGTCACTTACCAGCCATTCCTGAGGCGATTAGTGAACTAAAAATACTAGGTCCTTCGGAAATGCTTGCAGATCAAGTTAATGCTGCTGTTCTGGCCCAAAGCTCTTGTAGTGTTCATGAGGAAGAAGGGTTAACGGTCATTGAGGCGTTAGAGCCCTGTGCACTGGATGTCCACGCCCGGGCCTGGGATCGACTGATCATCGAATCTCCTTACGCTTACCCTACCCAGTCATACGGCTGGCTGCGAGCATTTTACAGGTACAAACTGCGCCGTTCGGAACGAATGCGCTGTCTGTTCATCTATCGGAACCGGAAGCTTACCGGGGTATTGCCTTTGGTGGGCGGCTGTCGAGTACATGGCCTCGGCAGGGCAGACCACCACTATCAGCTCCCTTTTCACGATTACCATACCATTCGGGTCGATCTGCTGACTAATGCCGCCCCCGCCGCCATTTTGCAGGCCTGTTTTAACCATCTGTCGCGCACCAGTCCAGCCACTCCAGTGATCCGCTGGCGCAAGGTTCCGGCAACCTCCCCGATCTTCGCCGCGGTTACTGGGAGTAACCGTTCACTAGGGATGTTGTATCGCCAATCGGGGCTGGAGCATCGCATTGCTCTGCCCACCGATTTCCTGACCTATTGGGCTGCTCTGAAAGGAAAATTCAGGCGCGAACTGCATCGCCAGGCCCGCCGTCCGCGTCGGCAACGCGAAGTACATTCCGTCCACGGCGCCCGACGCGAACAGCCTCACGAAATGGTAGAGAGCGGCCTCGGTCTTGCCGGCTCCGGTCGCTGCCTCGAGGAGGGTGGTGCCACCATCCTGCAGGATGTGAGCCGTGGTAAGGGCGGTCTGAGTCGCACGGGGAGAGCGGCCGAACGCGGAGTGGAAATCGGGGATTGTCGCACCGAGCGCCAAACGCGCTGCATCGTTGTCGAGACCGATCCATCGAAGCGCAGACCTTGCGTTTGGCCGTGCGAGCTGAACGCGATTCGATGAGGCAGCGTCCGAGAAGGGGAAGAATCGCTCGTCGGACCCGATCCAATCAGCCAGCATCACGACCCCGCTGAAGGCGTGCTGAAACTGGGGTGAGGCTGGCAGCGGCGGTGCATCACGCCGAAACGCTTCCGGATAGTACGACGAGGTGAGCGCTGCAAGGTGGGCCACGCCGTCAAACGGATCTCGGCCCGACTGCGTGCGCCAGAGACGGTGATCAGCGGTTTGAGTGTCAGGGTCTACCGGCCGGCCATGGTGACACAAGGAGGCGAGCAGGTAGCTCACCAAGTCCTCCTCGCTCTCCACCCACCGCACGAGCTCCGTGGCGTTGATCGCGTCTGACAACCTTCGCGTAAGCTCACCTCCCTCGCTGAACAGGCACACGGCGGGACCGACGTGGCCGGCGCGTGGCTGCCGGTTTGGATGCGACCGGTTCTGGAACCCATAGTTGAACTTCCCGATATCGTGGATCGCCGCGAGGATCTCGACGCCGTCTCTCGCGCGCGGCTAGTGATCCT
>JAWOGT010000390.1:0-8517 GCA_046496585.1 Halopseudomonas sp. | reverse complement strand
GTGCTGGCCGGGCTGGAAGCCAGCGCCGAGCACGGGCGAATCCGGATTCAATTGGTCTGTCCGCAGCACAGCGCAGTGCATAGCGACCCGTTGTTGCTGGAGCGGCTGATTCGCAATTTTTTGAGCAATGCCTTGCTGCATGCCCAGGCGACAGAAGTGTGTGTTGAGGTCACTCGGGATGAGCAGCGCGTACGCCTGTCGATAGTGGACAATGGCTGTGGCATGAGTGCGCAAGAGCAGGAGTGCATCTTTGAGGAGTTCACCCAATTGAACAACCCGGCACGTACGCTGGAAAAAGGCGTAGGTCTGGGCTTGTCGATCTGCCGCCAGTTGCTACACCTGCTTGAATACCCCTCCGGCGTGCTGTCTGCGCCAGGGCAAGGGTCGCGATTCTGGATCGACGTGCCCTCAGCTGACTGGACCGCCGATGCGCCCATTGTCCGTGAGGAATCGCATGCGCGATTGTGCGGACGGGTGGTGATAGTGGACAACGATCTGATTAATCAGGAGGCGATGGCATCAGTGCTGCGCCAATGGGGCTGTGAAGCACAATGCTATCAAACGCCCGAGCAGGCATTGGACAATATTCAACCCGGCAGCACTGACTTGCTGATCAGTGACTACCGGCTGGAGGGCAGCCTGGATGGTATCGCGCTGATCAAGGCCCTGCGCGGACGGAGTCTGTACAGCGGTCCAGCGATATTGATTAGCGCTGATACCAGCGAAGAACTGGCTGCGGCGGCCCGGTTGACCGATATCCAACTGCTTTACAAACCCGCCTTGCCATCACGTTTAAGGCGCCTCATTCAACAGCTGTTGGCGGAGGCCAGGCCCCGCTAGCGGCCAAATAACGCGGAACACCGCGTCATCTAGAAACTGACCAGCCCGAGTTTACGCGCAATGCTCACGCATTCAGTGCGATTGTGGCAATCAAGGGTGATGAACAAGGTTTTGAGGTGCGTCTTGACGGTATCTTCCGACAGATTGAGCCGCTGGCAAATGACCTTGTTGGGCAGGCCTTCGCACAACAGGTCGAGAATCTCCAGCTGTCTTGGTGTGACGCCCAGCTCTCGCGCCGAGGCCTGACGATCCAATGGCCGGGTACCGTTACCGATCACCACCTGTTCGCCAAACAGTAAGCGGGTGACCGCATTGAGCAGGGTGCTGCCGTCGGTTGTCTTGCTAATAAACCCCGCTGCGCCAAGCTGCATCGCTGCATCCAGATCACTGGCACTATTGCTCGCGGTCAAAACCGCAATCGGCACCAGCACATCGATCTTGTGTAGCTTCTGTAGCAGGGCCAGGCCGCTACTGTCAGGCAACTGCAGATCGAGCAGAATCAGATCGTAGGTATGGTTGTTCGCCAGGTGCTCGGCTTCGCTGGCACTGTGGGCGTGATCGAGGGTTACGCCCTGGCAGAGGTTCTGCAGCGTCAAGCTCAAGCCGTCGAGATAAATCTGATGATCGTCGATCAGCAGCAATCGGGTATCGGGCGGCAGGCTGGGTGCCAGCATGAGGTCTGTTCCTTGGTAATGCACCGTGTAAAGCGCGCAGCCATCACAGTGTTTTTATTCTTGTGAGGATCATAAGCAACCTTTCCAGCAAGGTCTAGCTGCAGGTTGCGCAATGCCGCCTGGATCCGCCTCCCA
Organism: Halopseudomonas sp.; assembly: GCA_046496585.1. Lineage (GTDB taxonomy): Bacteria > Pseudomonadota > Gammaproteobacteria > Pseudomonadales > Pseudomonadaceae > Halopseudomonas. Next base: position 6,868 of record JAWOGT010000390.1, on the reverse strand, counting down.
TGTGGACTGACTTGCGCTCGCTAAGCCGGTACAGCGTGGCGGCGCAGGTAGCAAATCAATCCAAGGTTGATCAGCAGGATCAGCAAGCTGCCCGCCACCACGCTGGACCAGCCGGCTAACCGCCAGAATGGCTCCAGGTAATACACGCCCAGGGCCGAGCCCAGATAGTAGAACACCGAATACAGAGAGGACGCGCTGGCTTTGCTGTGCAGCGCACGCTGGTTGATCCAGGCATTGGTCAGTGAATGGGTCAGAAAGAAGCCGAAGGCGTTACACAGCAACCCGGTCAGGATCAGCCATAACTGGCCTGACAGGGTCATCAGGCAGCCGCCGATCAACAGCAGCACGCCTGTGGCCATGCCGGGCAAACCGCCGCCGTGCTGCAGGCGCCCGGATAGCGCGGCGGAAAACGTGCCTGCCAGATAAGTCAGAAACAGCAGACCCAGCGCGCCTGCACCGAGTTGCCAGGGCTCTGCGCTGAGGCGAAACGTCAGGTAGGTGTACAGGTTGACAAAGATCATGAAGTTGCAGCCGCCGAGCAGAAACGCCGGCAGCAACTGCCGGTTGCCCAGATGATCTGCAAAGCTTCTGAAACTCCCCGCCAGGGAAAAGCGCTGGGGGCGGAATGCGGCAGGGCGTGGAAGCAGGATGGCTACACAGATCAGGCCGATCAGGGTAAAGCCCGCGAGACACAAAAAGACCGCCTGCAGTCCCAGGTGTTCGCCAATGAATCCGCCTGCCAGGCGTCCGCCCGCACCGCCTATGGTGTTTCCGGCGATATACAGGCCCACGGCGGCCACTAGCGCTTTGCGGCTCATGCTGTCACCGAGATAGGCCACCGCGACGGCTGGCAATACCCCCAGGCAGACACCCAGCGCCGCCCGTAGCCAGAGCAGTAGCGTGTAGTCGGTCGTATGGGCCATGGCCAGATTGAGCAGCAGCGTGGCGCTAATGCCTGCCAGCAATGGGCCTTTGCGCCCGACAGCATCGGATAACGGCCCGTGCAGCAGCAGCGAGCAGGCCAGGGTCAGGTTGGTCAGGGTAAACACGCTGCTGGCCTGCAGCCGGGTGATCTGGAAGGTCTCTGCGATCAGCGGCAGCAGCGGGTGGATTGCATACAGATTGGCGAACACCACCAGTGAGGCCAGAATCAAGGCCAGACAGGCGCGGCGAAAGGCCGGCGTGCCTGGCTCAATCAGTGGCTCAGCGCTCACGCAGTTCGCTGCGCAGTGAGCCTAGCTCCTCGCGCAGCTGGCGGACTTCCTCGAGCAGCAGTTCCTGATGTACGCCCGACAGGGTACTGGCGTGGTGCTTTGCATGCACCTCGCTAGCGACACCGGACTTGAGCACCTTGGACTCTGCGATACGTTCGCGCTGATTCTGGATGGCATCGACGATCACGGCGATGAACAGATTGAGCATCATGAAGGTGGCAATCAGAATGAACGGAACGAAGTACAGCCAGGCGTAGGGGTAAACCTCCATGACCGGGCGCACAATGCCCATCGACCAGCTTTCCAGGGTCATGATCTGGAACAGCGTGTACAGGCTGGCGCCCAGGGTGCCGAACCACTCGGGGAAAGCCTGACCGAACAGCTGGGTGGCGATAACCGCGGCCACATAGAACACCAGACTGAGCAGCGCGACAATGCTGCCCATGCCCGGCAGCGCCGAGAGCAGGGACTGCACGACGATCTTCATGCTTGGCACTATGGATACCAGTCGCAGCACGCGCAATACCCGCAGCGCCCGTAGCACCGCCAACGGCCCGCTGGCCGGAACCAGGGCAATGGCGATCACCAGGGTATCGAACAAGCCCCAGGGGTCTTTCAGCAGTCGCCAGCCGCTGGCAACAAAGCGCAGGCCTATTTCAATCACGAACAGGCCCAGTATGATCTGATCCAGCCGCCGCAGCAGACCGCCCCAGTGTTGCATCATGGTCGAGGAAGTTTCCAGGCCGAGGATCACCGCATTGATCAGAATCAGCGCCATCACCAGAAACTGCACGCGCGGTCGCTCCAGCCGCTCAGCCAGCCGCTGACGCCAGGGCATGGAGATTTCAAGGGTAGTGGTATTCATGCATGCTCACACGCTGACCGCAGGTAGCGGTCAGGCTTACGGGTTGGTCGGACTCAGGGCCGCTTACTCATCACCGCCGAAGGCGCACAGGGTATAGGTCGGAATATCCGCGTCCTGCATTTTGAGTGAGCCGCCCAGATCGGGGAGGTCAATTATGGCCGCCGCTTCATACACGTCGGCGCCCAGTTGCTTGATCAGCCGCGCGGCGGCCATGAAGGTGCCGCCGGTGGCGATCAGGTCATCGAGCAGCAGTACCTGCTCGCCGCCCTGCAGAGCATCGCGCTGCATCTCTACCACGCAATCGCCGTATTCGCTGCTGTAGGTGGCGCTGATCACATCCGCGGGCAGTTTGCCCGCCTTGCGAATCAAGATCAGCGGTTTGTTCAGTTCATAGGCCAGCACTGCGCCGAGCAGAAAGCCCCGTGCATCAATGGCGGCGATATGCGTTACCGGAGATTCAACATAGCGCTGGATCAGGCTGTCTGCCACCATGCGCATGGCGCGCGGTGATTGATACAGCGGGGTAATATCACGGAAGGTCACCCCGGCTTTGGGGAAGTCCGGTATCGCACGGACCAGGGATTTGATGCTGTATTCGTCGAATATCATTACGGGCGTCCAATGGCGTTATTTCAGTCAGTCTGTCCGCCGGCGAGGGCGCAAAGTTCAATGTGGTCGAGAATATCGATGTTTTTGCCATCAGCAGCAATCAGGCCTTGCTGCTGAAAGCGGGTAAAAACCCGGGACACCGTCTCCACCGCGAGACCCAGATAGTTGCCTATCTCGTTGCGCGACATGGCCAAACGGAAGCTCTGGGCAGAGTACCCGCGGGCCCGGAAGCGGGCCGACAGGTTGATCAGCAAAGTGGCGATTCGCTCGTCGGCGGTTTTTTTCGACAGCAGCAACATCATCTGCTGGTCATCGCGTATCTCGCGACTCATCAGGCGCATCACCTGCTTGCGCAGTTGCGGCATGGTTGCCGTCAGGTCATCGAGGCGCTCAAAGGGTATCTCGCAAACCGACGTCGTCTCCAGGGCCACTGCGGATACCGGATAGCGCTCGCTGTCCATGCCGGATAGACCAATCAGCTCGCTAGCCAGATGGAAGCCGGTAATCTGCTCTTCACCATTATCCGACAAACTAAAGGTTTTCACCGCACCGGAGCGCAACGCGTAAATCGACTCGAAGGAACCACCCTGGCGAAACAGCACCTCGCCTTTCTTGAACGGCCGCCCACGCTTGACAATATTATCCAATAAGTCCAGTTCTGGGTCAGGTAGTGCCAAAGGAAGACACATGCCCGACAGACTACAATCCTTGCAATGGGTTTCGGTTAGTGCGGCGCGCACAGTGATATTGGTACTCATGGGCAGCTTCCTGGCTGGTCAAGCAATAACAGGGACAAGTATAAAGCCTACATCATGAATGCACTCTCTGCTATGCATACCCATGGAACACATCGTTCGGTGGCGGCAGCCGAGCGTGATCGGACTAATGCCGCTGATGACTTGTGGCATCGGCAGGCTGGCTGTCATGGCTGCTATGCCCCATCAACCAGGCCTTGTGCGGCCCTGGCAGGGTCCATACGCCAAACAGGATCACCAACACCGCGGCGGAAATGCGTACGCTGCGCTTGCGTAGCCAGAACATCATTTTTCGCGCTGCCAGGCCAGTGGCCATGAGCGTCGGCAGTGTGCCCAGGCCAAAGGTCAGCATCAGCCCGGCAGACACGCTGGCATCGCCATGACTGCTGGCCCATATCAGTGTGCTGTAGACCAGCCCGCACGGTAGCCAGCCCCACAGTGCACCCAGCGCAACGGCCTGGCCGGGCGATTTGACCGGCAGCAGCTTGCGCGCCCTGGGCTCGATATGCCGCCAGAGTCCACGGCCCAGTTGCTCGATGCGCGTGAGCCCAGACCACCAATTGGCCAGATACAGGCCCATGGCAATCATCAGCAGGCCCGCCAGCGTGCGCATTATCATGCCCAGACCAAGGTCCTGGGCCAGCCAGCCAAGGCTGCCGAGCAGCGCGCCGGCGACGCTGTAGCTGGCGATGCGACCCGCGTTGTAACCCAGCAGAATACGCCATAACGGCCAGCCCTTGCGCTGCTCGGCTGGAATGGCCATGGTCAAGGCGCCCATCAACCCGCCGCACATGCCGATGCAGTGACCGCCGCCGAGTAGGCCGAGGGCCAGGGCGGTGAGAAACAGCGGGAGTAGTTCGGCGCTCAAGGCTTGTCGCTCCGCTGGTCGTCTGCCGGGGTGTGCTGGTCGAGATGTTGTTTTTCAGCTGGCTGAGCTGACTTGTGCTCGGGCTGGGCTTCTATATGCGCGGGGTCTTCGTCGTCAAACAGAATGCTGTGCGCGGGGCCATCCAGATCATCGTACTGGCCGCTATCAACCGCCCAGGTGAAGACCCAGATGGCGATAATCACCAGCACCACGGCAATGGGCACCAGAATATACAGAAAGGTCATGCCGGGCTCTCCGACAGTATGGGGGCCGCGCGCAGGGCGGTGGTTTCGCTGGCGGCGCCCAGCCGGGTCAGGCGCAGGGCATTGAGCACGACCAGCAACGAGCTGGCTGACATGCCGATAGCGGCCCAGGCCGGTGTTACCATGCCCAGCGCTGCCAAAGGCAGAATGGCGGCGTTGTAACCGCCAGCCCAGAACAGATTCTGTAGCATGATCCGCCGCGTCCGCTTGGCCCCGCTCAGCGCCAGGAGCAGCACTTTCAATTGGCTACTGAGCAACACGGCATCGGCACTGGTCTTGGCCAGGTCGGACGCTTCGCCCATGGCGATGGAAATATTGGCACTGGCCAGCACGGGTACATCGTTGACGCCATCACCGAGCATCAGCACGTTGCGGCCTTCGCTCTGCCATTGCTGCACGTAGGCCAGCTTGTCGGCCGGGCTGGCATTGCCGATGGCGTGCTCGATACCCAACTGTCCGGCCATCCGTTGAACCACGTGGTCATGGTCGCCGGAGAGCAATATTACCTTAAGCCCCCGATGATTGAGGCCAGTGATCAGCTCGGCGGCATCGCTGCGCAAGCGGTCGTTGAGGACAAACCAGGCTATAGGCCCACGGTGATCACCCAACAGCAACCATTGGCCTGGCTGGTCGGGCAGGGCGGGGGTCGGTTGTCCGCTTAATTCGGCGACAAACGCGGGTTTTCCTATCCGCAGTAGCTGCCCGTGGCACTGGCCTTCCAGCCCACTGCCGGGATGGCTGGTGACGCTGTCGGCCTGCTCCAGGGTGCGGCCAAAGGCGCGTGCGATCGGGTGTTCCGAGCGAGCTTCGAGCATGCGTGCCAGGCGCAGCGCCTGTTCGGCATCATGGCCTGGCAGCGGTTCGATACGCTCCAGGGTCATGCGCCCTTCGGTCAGGGTGCCGGTTTTGTCGAGAATCACCGTATCGATCCTGGTCAGGCCTTCCAGCACATGCCCGCGGGTGATCAGCACGCCGAGCTTCTGCAGGCTTCCGGTCGCCGTGGTCAGGGCGGTAGGCGTGGCCAGTGACAGGGCGCAGGGGCAGGTGGCAACGAGCATGGCGAGGACGATCCAGAACGCCGTTTCGCCATTCACCTGCCACCACCACAGGGCGCCAACAATGACCGCTGCGCTCAACACCGTCAGCAGAAAATACTGTGCTACCTGATCGGCTATCTGCGCCAGACGCGGCTTGTCACTTTGCGCCCGGTCGAGCAGCCGTACGATGGCAGAGAGTCTGGTTTCCTGGCCAATGGCGTTGACGCGGATGCGCAGTGGACCTTCCACATTCAGCGTGCCGGCGGTGATGGTGTCGCCGATGCGCTTCGGCAATGGCAGGTATTCGCCAGACAGCGCCGATTCATCCACGCTGCTGATGCCGCTGACGATCTCGCCATCGGCCGGGATGCTCTCGCCGGGTTTGATTTCCAGCAGGTCACCGGGGCGGACTTCATCGAGCATGATGCGCTCTGGAAGCCCGTCGCTGTTCACCCGTATGGCGCTGGGCGGCAGCAGGTTGACCAGTTTGGCGCTGCTTTCGACAGTGCGCTGGCGCGCGCGTCGCTCAAGGTAACGGCCGGCCAGCAGAAAAAACGCAAACATGGTCACCGAGTCGAAGTAGATTTCCCCGGTATTGGTTACCGTCGCCCAGACGCCGGCCAGATAGGCTCCCCCGATGGCCAGCGACACGGACACATCCATGCTCAGCCGTCGGTTGTTGAGGTCACGCCAAGCCCCCTGAAAGAAGGGCGCGCAGCTATAGAGCACCACCGGGGTGGTCATCACCAGGCTCACCCAGCGCAGGATGATCGCCATGTCGGCGGTCAGGTCCTGGTTGAATTCGTCATACAGCGCCATGGTAGCCATCATCACTTGCATGAACATCAGGCCAGCCAGGCCCAGGCGGCGGAGGTAACGGCGGTTTTCTGCAGCAATCTGCTCGCTGGCCTTGTCGGCCTCGAACGGGTGCGCTGCGTAACCAATGCGCTTGATTTCCGCCAGCAGGCCGGAAAGCCGCGTAAGGCCCGGGTCCCAGGTCAGCGTCAGACGGTGATTGCCCAGGTTAAGTGTGGCTTGGCTGACGCCTGGCAGCTGGATCAGCCGCTTCTCGATCAGCCAGCCGCAGGCCGCGCAACTGATGCCTTCAATCAGCAGCTGGATCTGCTGCTGATCGCCCTCGCTGTGCACGTAGCGCTGCTGCACATCAGCGCGGTCAAGTAACTCCAGTTCATCCTGCAGCACGCGCGGCAAGGCTTCTGGGTTGGTCGCGTTATCGGTGCGGTGGCGGTAATAGCT
>JAWOGT010000386.1:0-9586 GCA_046496585.1 Halopseudomonas sp. | reverse complement strand
TAATTCCGCTTGACAAAAATCAACCACCACCCGAAGTAAGTCAAACTCCTTTCAGCTGGAACCGGGATAGCGTTTGGAAAAGCTTAGAGTTAAAATTTTTATCAGCTACTGTTGATGGTTGTGATAAAATAAAATTTACCATTGATTCATTACTAACTCATTCTCAAATATTATTAAGTGAGATTTCAACTAACTCAATTGATCCTTCAGACAAAAAGTTTATAACTCTCGAAAATAATATCTTTAATATCGCACCGCTGATTCCAGTTTGCAATCAATACTTTCCCGATTACATAAATTTCTATTCGAACCTAAGAAAAGTTGTTAAGGATCAATCCGTAAACTGGGATATGAATTCCACCGAAGCAAAAAATACTCTTTACAGATTGCTGTACGGAAACCGAATTGCAATTGAAGAAATAATGCTTCAATTACCTGATAACCAGGTTGCTACTCTGATTAAAGGAGTTGATGAACCATCACCAACACCTTCAGCAGAAATACTTGGTGTGAAAGTTCACAGCGGAGATATTTTAGTTTCAAGAGGAGGTGCGCCAACATCAGCTTTGATAGCAAGAGGTAATGATTATCCAGGAAACTTTTCACACATAGCTTTGGTTCACATAGACGAAAAAACAAAAGTGATTTCTATAATCGAATCACACATTGAAAGAGGAGTAACCATTTCTTCTCTGGAAGAATATCTTGATGATAAAAAATTAAGAATTATGGTGCTCAGATTACGATCGGATTTGATATCAGATAACTCAATGCTTCCTCAACAGGCGGCAGAGTATTCATTATGCGTCGTCATTCACCTGCGCCGCCACCTCTTCGCTCAGTTCCAACCGCACGCTAATGGTTTCGCTGCTGTCCGGCTCCGCCGCCGCAGGCAATTCGCCGCCTGCGGCAGCCATCCGCTCGCGGGCCCGGTCAATGCCGCCCTGAATCGCCAGGGCGCCCTGCCCACCGGGGGGCATACCAACCAGCAAGCGCTGCCAATAGCCGATGGCGCCCGGGTAATCGCCGCCCTCAAAGGCTGCGATACCGAGCAATCCGAGCGCCGTCGGTTCATCTGGATCCAGCTCGAGCGCCTTGTCCAGAGCCGCTACCGCAGGGCTATCGAGCTGATTGCCGGCGGCAAAAAAGCGTGCCTGAGCGAGTTGCGCGAGCACTTCGGGGCGTTCACCCAAACGTTCGAGGCTTTGACCGAAGGCGTCAACCGCCAGATCCGTCTGTTGCGCCGACAGATAGGCCCGACCGAGCATGTACCAGGCCTCGCCGTTCTCCGGCTGGACCTCGGTGATACGCTGCATGCGATCGATCATGGCCTCCAGATTCTCGGGCTGCGGGTTGTTTTGCATGTCCCGGTACAGGCTCAAGCCGGCGGGATTACCCCAGGCGAAGTACAGACCCACAACAATCACCGGCAATATGCCGGCGGAGACGATCAGCATCCACGGCCCGCCGCGGCGGCGCGGACGCTCGTCACCATCGGCGCGCGCGGTGTCTTCGAGCAGCAGCCGGCTGGCTTCCTCCAGCGTGTCGTCACGCTGCTGGGCGGTCAGATCACCGCCTGCCACCTGGGCATCCAATTCCGCCATCCGCTCCTGGTAGAGCGCCACATTCAGCGCAGCACGGTCGACCGCCTGGTGCTGACGATGCTTCCACAGCGGCCAGATCACGGCCAGCACACCGAAGACCAACAATAAAACACTCAACAACCAAAAATCAGTCATGGGACGACTTCTTCTTCAACAGGGATTGCAAACGTTGCTGCTCTTCCGCACTCAAATGCTGACCAGCCGAGTTGCGCAGGGCGCGCTGGCGGCGGCGCAGCATGACGACCAGCCCGAGCAAACCGGCCAGCAGAAAGAAGGCCGGGGCAAACCACAGGACCGCAGTCTGTGCAGTTAACGCCGGTTTGTAGCGGACAAAATCGCCGTAGCGCATGACCATAAACTCGACGATCTGATCATTGCTCTGGCCTTCACCGAGCATGCGGAAAATTTCCCGGCGCAGGTCGTTGGCGATTGGCGAATTCGAATCGGCGACGTTCTGGTTCTGGCACTTGGGGCAGCGCAACTCGTTGCTCAGCTGGTAGAAGCGCGCGCGCTGCTCTTCGCTTTCAAACTCGTAGGTGTCGATGGCCGCCAGTGCCGATACGGACAGCGCCAGCGCCAGCAGGAGTATCAGAGCGCGCATCATGGTTGGGCCTCGTCGATCAGTGCCTGATAGCGTGGCGCCAGCTCGGACTGCCAGACACGCTCATCAATCACGCCGACAAACTTGTAACGGATCGTGCCCTGGGCATCCACCAGGAAGGTTTCCGGTGCGCCATAGACGCCCAGATCCAGCCCCAGGCGTCCTTCGGTGTCACTGATATTCAGTTGGTAGGGGTTATGCAGGTCGCGCAGCCAGTTGCGCGCGGACTCGTTGTCATCCTTGTAGTTGACCCCGTGGATCACCACGCCCTGCTCGGCCAGTTTGTTCAGCACCGGGTGCTCGACACGGCAGGCCACGCACCAGGTCGCCCAGACGTTGACCAGCGATGGCTTGCCCTTGAGGTCCGCCGCGCTGATGTCCGCCTGCCCTGCTTCGACCGAGGGCAGCTGGAAGGCAGGGAAATCCTTGCCAATCAGCGCCGAGGGCAGGTTTTCATTGTCCAGGTACAAGCCCTTGAACAGGAACACCAGCAGCAACAGAAAGACCACCAGCGGCAATATCAACAGGGCCCGCTTCATACCCGCTGCTCCGTCGCCAGCACGGCCTGCTTGGCCTGGCGCGAGCGCAACCGGTAGCGCTTGTCGCTGGCAGCCAGCAGACCGCCGAAGGTCATGAACAGCGCGCCGAGCCAGATCCAGCGTACAAACGGCTTGATGTGCACGCGCATGGCCCAGGCATCGCCACCCAGTGGCTCGCCCATGGCAACAAACAGATCACGGGTAAGGCCGGCGTGGATCGCCGCTTCGGTCATCAACTGGTTCTGCACCGTATACAGGCGTTTTTCCGGGCGCAGGGTGGTGATCTGTCGATCGCCCTTGAAGACGTTGACCACGCCTTTGTCGGACTCCCAGTTGGAGCCTTCCAGATGCCGGACGCCTTCGAACTCGAAGGTGTAGCCGCCCAGTTCCAACTGATCGCCCGGCACCATGCGCAGGTCACGCTGGCTGTCGAACAGACTGGCGCCGACCACGCCGACCGCGCACACGGCGATGCCAATGTGTGCCAGGGTCATGCCCCAGTAGCTGCGGGTCAGCCCGCGCAGGCCCTTGACAGTGCCCTTGTGGCGAATCTTGTTGCGGATATCCTTGAAGCTCATGCCGACTACCCAGAACACCAGCAGCAGCATGCTGCCGACCGCCAGGTGATGCTCGCCAATCCACACCGCCAAGGCCACCGCGGCGATCGCCGCGCCGGCCAATACCCACTTCAACTGGGCAAACAGCCATTTTACCGGCGTATCCTTCCAGCGGCTGAGCATACCCACACCCATGGCGGCCATCAGCAGGGCCATCAGCGGCAGGAACAGCGCGTTGAAATACGGCGGCCCCACCGACACCAGGGTGCCGCTGACCGCATCGAGCACCAGCGGATACAGGGTGCCGAGCAGAATCATCAGGGCCGCCACCACCAGAATGACGTTATTGATCAGCAGGAAGGTTTCCCGCGACCAGAGCGCAAAACCGATCTGGCTCTTGACCACCGGCGCGCGCAATGCATAGAGCAACAGCGAGCCCCCGACAACCACCAGCAAAAAGGCCAGAATGAACACCCCGCGCTCGGGATCGGTGGCAAACGCATGCACCGAGGTCAGTACCCCGGAGCGGACCAGGAAGGTACCCAGCAGGCTCAGCGAGAAGGTCGCAATCGCCAGCAATACTGTCCAGCTTTTGAACACGCCACGCTTTTCCGTGACCGCCAGCGAGTGGATCAGCGCGGTGCCCACCAACCAGGGCATAAAGGACGCGTTTTCCACCGGGTCCCAGAACCACCAGCCGCCCCAGCCCAGTTCGTAATAGGCCCACCAGGAGCCCAGCGCGATACCCAGGGTCAGGAACGCCCAGGCGATAATGGTCCAGGGCCGTGACCAGCGGGCCCAGGCCGCATCCAGCCGGCCACCGAGCAGCGCGGCAATGGCGAAGGCGAAGGCCACCGAGAAGCCGACATAGCCCATATACAGCATCGGTGGATGCACGATCAGCCCGAAGTCCTGCAACAGCGGATTCAGGTCGTTGCCGTCGGCCGGGTAGAAGGGTAATTGCCGATCAAAGGGGTTGGAGGTCATCAGCATGAATAACAGAAAGCCGACACTGATCATGCCCATCACCGCCAGCACCCGGCTGAGCATCTCGTCAGGCAGATCGCGCGAGAATACCGCCACTGCCAGCGTCCAGGCCGCCAGAATCAGTGCCCATAGCAGCAAAGAACCTTCATGGCCGCCCCACACCGCACTGACCCGGTAATACCAGGGCAGAGCCGAGTTGGAATTCAGGGCGACGTAGGTCACGCTGAAATCATTGGTCACGAACGCGTGCACCAGGCACAGGAAAGCGAAAAATACGAACAGGCACTGGGCAATCGCTGCCGGCTGGGCAAAGCCCATCGCCAGAGAATCGCCACGCCAGGCGCCATAGAGGGGTACCGTCGCCTGCAACACGGCCAACACCATGGCAATGATCAGGGCAATCTGGCCAAGCTCGGGAATCATCGTGCCTCCAACTTAGTAGCCCGACGCCGCTTCGGCATCGCGCTTCATCTGATTAACTTTTTCCATCGCCTGCGCCACTTCCGGCGGCATGTATTCTTCATCATGTTTGGCCAGCACTTCATCAGCCATCAACATGCGATCCCCGTTCAGCCGGCCCAGCGCTACAATCCCCTGCCCTTCACGAAACAGGTCGGGGAGGATGCCGGAATAGGAAATCAGCACCTGCTGGCCGCCATCGGTCACCGCAAATTGCACGGCCAGACTGTCAGGGTCCCGCTTCACACTGCCCTCCACCACCAGGCCGCCAGCGCGGATGCGCATGCCCTCTGGCGCTTCACCGCCAGCAATCTGGCTCGGCGTGTAGAACAGATTGATATTCTGTTGCAGCGCGGTCAACGCCAGGGCCACGGCAATACCCACGCCCGCGACCACCAGCAGAATCAACCAGAGCTTTTTCTTGCGTTGCGGATGCATTAGAGGCCCTCCCGTCGGAAACGTCGCGCGGCTGTTTTCATCAGGTTACGTTTAGCCAGGGCCGGCTGCACGACATTCAGCGCCAGCACCACCAGTGTTATCAGATAGGCGGACCAGACGTAAGGTCCATGACCATCCATGGCTAGCCATTCAGTCAATGCACTCATGCGGACTTCTCCATAAGGTCACGTACCCAGCGCGTCTTGTGTTCGCGACGCAGCACTTCCAGCCGCATGCGCATCAGCAGGCTGACGGTAAACAGGGTGTAGAAGCCCAGCACCATCAACAGCAGCGGCAACCACATCTCGATCGGCATGGCCGGCTTTTCAGTGAGTTTGAAGGTGGCGGGCTGGTGCAGGGTGTTCCACCAGTCCACCGAGTATTTGATGATCGGAATATTCACCACGCCGACAATGGCCAGCACCGCCGTGGCTTTGGCCGCCGTATCGCGGTTGCTGATCGCCTGCCCCAGAGCAATGATGCCAAAATACAGGAACAACAGAATCAACATCGAGGTCAGGCGCGCATCCCAGACCCAGTAGGTACCCCAGGTCGGCTTGCCCCAGATGGCCCCGGTGACCAAGGCGATGACGGTCATCCACGCGCCAATCGGCGCGGCACATTGCAGCGCGACATCCGCCAGCTTCATCCGCCACACCAGCCCGACCACGCCCGCTACCGCGAGCATCACGTAAGCGGATTGTGCGACAAAGGCGGCCGGCACGTGGATATAGATGATGCGGAAGCTGTTGCCCTGCTGATAATCCTGCGGCGCAAACACCAGCCCCCAGACCACGCCCACGCCCAGCAGCAGGGCTGAGGCAATGGCGAACCAGGGCAACCAGCGGCCACTGATATCATAAAACCATTTGGGCGAACCCAGCTTGTGGAAAAAACTCCAGTTCATTATCGCGCTTCTCCGCTCATTCACTCACTCCGATGCGCAGACCCGCAGCAATCGCCAGCGGTGCCAGGCTCAGGCTGAGTACGGCCAGGCAAGCCAACCACAGCGCGTAGCCGGCAACCGGTAGACCTTGCAGCGACGCTTCAACGGCCCCGGTACCCAGAATCAGCACCGGAATGTACAGGGGCAGGATCAATAGGGCCAGCAATACCCCACCGGTTTTCAGCCCCACGGTCAGGGCTGCGCCTACCGCCCCAAGCAAACTCAATACCGGCGTACCCAGAAACAGGCTCAGACAGAGAACCGGCAGCACCGAGGCCGGCAGTGACAGCATCAGCCCGAACAGCGGCGCCAGCAGCACCAGCGCCAGGCCGCTGACCAACCAGTGATGCAGCACCTTGACCAGCACCATCAAGGCCAAGGGGTGCGGCGATAACACCCATTGCTCAAGCGACCCGTCTTCGTAATCGCTGCGGAACATGCCGTCCAGCGACAGCAGGGTAGCCAGCAAGGCCGCAACCCAGATAACCCCCGGCGCCAGGGTGCGCAGCATCAGCGGCTCGGGCCCGACCGCCAGGGGAAACAGGCTGATCACTATGGCAAAGAATACCAGTGGATTGAGCAAATCACCCGGCCTGCGCCAGGCCAGCCGCCATTCGCGGCAAAATAATAGCCAGACAATCTGCCGCATCAGGCCACCTGCGCCAAATCCAGGGTGCGCAAACCCGGCAGGTGATCGAGGCTGTGATGGGTGGTCAGCACCACCGTACCCCCGCCGGCCGCATGCGCCAGCAGGTGCGCCTCCAATGCTGCGACGCCGGCCCGATCAATAGCGGTGAAAGGTTCATCCAGAATCCACACCGGATGCGCTTCCAGATACAGCCTGGCCAAGGCCACGCGCCGCTGCTGACCGGCGGACAAGTGCTGGCAGGGCACATCCTCAAAACCCCGCAGGCCGACCTGTTGCAGGGCCTGCCAGATGGCCGCGGCGCTGGCAGGTTGGCTAAGGGCACACAACCAGGCCAGATTCTCTTCGGCACTCAACGCGCCTTTGACCGCAGGTGCGTGACCGATGAACAGGCAGTCACGCCGCCAGCGTTCGCGTCCCGCTGTCTGAAAAATCGATTGCTCGCCATAACAGATGTCCCCACCGGCCGGCGGCAACAGCCCGGCGAGAATCCGCAGCAGACTGGTTTTGCCCGAGCCATTGGGTCCGGCCACCTGCAACACCTCACCGGACTCAAGCTGCAGCGACAGCCCATCAAACAACTCACGCTGATCGCGTTCGCAGGCAAGTTGATGCAATGTGATGGGCAGTGAGTTCACCGGTTCTCCAAAATTGAAACGCGAATCATCATCGATTCGGGGGCACTGTATGACAGCTATGCCATTATACATACAGCCCCCCTGACAAGGACCGTGTTTTACGTCAACATGTGACTCCATGAGCACTGATTTCAGAATCCCCTCCAGCACCCCCAGCCCTTCCATTACGGGGCCTGCAGCCAGACCGGCAGATTCCGCCGCTGTGGCCATGCAACTGCTGCGTCCGATTGACGCACTGCTGTTTCCGGCAGGCCAGAGCACCCGCGCCGAGGTGCTCAGCAGCACGCCCAGGGGCAGCCAGTTTGAACTGTTGCTGCGGGTAACGCAAAACGCCTCGGCGCCGGCGCAACAGGTCGTGGCCAGCAGCCCAAGAACGGTCGCCAGTGGCGCCCAGTTGCTGGTCCAGGCGATCAGCCAAAGCCAATTGCTGGCCATACTGCAACCGACCGGCAAAGCTCCTGCGACTGAGTTGCTGACGCGCCTGGATCCGGCACTGTTTCCACCCGGCACCAGCGTCCAGGCCAGGGTGGTCAGCCAGCAGGTACTCATGCAGGGCGAGCAGCAACGTTTCGCCATCATTGCCCGCCTGCTTGAGGGCGCGGCCAGTGGTAGCAGCCTGAGCCTGACCAGCAGCAAAGCGCTGGAGCCGGGCACGCTGATCAGCGCGCTGGTCGGCAACCAGGGTGAACTGCGCGTAGCCGATCCGGCGCGTCAGCAAATGACCCTGGTGCTACTCCAGGGACTGCGCGAGAGTCTGCAACGCCAGGGTTCACCCGAGCCATTATTCACTAGCCTGGAACGGCTTACAGCCGCTGCAGCGCCGGGCTCAAGCGCGCCAGCGCTGCCGGCCAGCCTGCAAACTGCCATGCATCAGGTACTCCAGCAGGTCGCGTCGCTGCCGCAGTTGATGACCCCGGCCGGGGTGGAGCAGGCGGTGCAGCGCAGCGGCGTTTTTCTGGAACCCAACCTGGCCCAACTGGCCGGACTCCTCAAGGGCGCTACCGCCGACAGCGCCGCACTGCCGGCGGGAAGCAACCCGTCCCCGGCGCTGGGCAAATTGCTGGCGGCGCTGTCCAGCCTGCCGGTTAGCCCGGCGACGCCAGCGCTGCCCGGCGCCGATCTGAAAGCGGCGCTGCTGCACCTGGCTGTAAGCGTGCAGCAACAGCTATCACCGAGCGCCATAAAGGAGCTGACGTTGCCGTTCAGCCCCTGGAAACACAGCGTTGGCGGACCCGCGCAGCAGAGCTTTCCATTGGCGACACGGGTGGTGCAGGGCATGACCGACGCGCCGGACCTGGGTGCCCTGCTGCGCCTGACGGCCGCGCTGCTGTCGCGCATTCAACACCATCAATTGCAGAGCCTGGGCCAGTCGCAGAGCTTTGCCGACGGCAGCAGCCAGACGGTCTGGCAATTGGAAATCCCCGTGCGTGACGGCCAGCAGTTCAGCCATGTGCAGGTGCGCATCCAGCGCGATGATGCGGCCCCCGAGAGCAAACCGACCGAGCAGGCGTCCCACTGGGAGGTCAGACTGGCGTTCAATCTGGATCCGTTAGGCAGCCTGCAGGCGATCGCCTCGCTCTACAAGGGCCGGGTCAGCAGTGAGTTCTGGGCTGAACAGCCACAGACCTTGAGGCTATTGCATGGCCAGCTGAGTCAGTTACGTGACCGCTTGCTGGCCAAGGGCCTGGACGTGGGTGATCTGAGCTGCCACCAGGGCCTGCCGCCGCAGCCCAACCGCGCGCTGCAGCAACGCTGGATAGATGAGGTGACATGATGCACAAGCCGCGCGAAGCCATTGCTCTGGTCTATGACGGGGATCAGGCGCCGACCTTGACGGCCAAGGGCGAGGGTGATCTGGCCGAGCAGATTATCGAGCTGGCCATGGCCTACGAGGTGCCCATCTACGAAAATGCCGAGCTGGCCAGCGTCCTGGCGCGGCTGGAGCTGGGCGACCAGATACCCGAAGCCTTGTACCGGACCATTGCGGAGATTATTGCCTTTGCCTGGTATCTCAAGGGCAAGACGCCAGAAGGGTTTGTGGCACCAGAGGCGGATGACGGGCGCACTACCTGAGTCAGCTTCAAGGTCAAAATGGATTCCCGCCTGTGCGGGAATGACGGGGTGTGGGAACGGGAATGTTCGGGTGTGGGGACGGGAATGACGGGGTTGCT
>JAWOGT010000380.1:0-7800 GCA_046496585.1 Halopseudomonas sp. | reverse complement strand
TGAGGAAGAACACGCGGAGCTGGCCGGGATTTACGTCAAGCGCGGTCTGGATCCGGTACTCGCAGCGACGGTCGCCAATCAGCTGATGCAGCATGATGCCCTGGCTGCCCATGCGCGCGATGAATTGGGCATATCGGCGGCTTCAACGGCGCGTCCGCTGCAGGCGGCTGTGGCGTCCGCCGGCACATTCTCCGTGGGTGCAGCGCTTCCGCTACTGGTTGTCCTGCTGTTTCCAACCGCCATGCTTATGCTGGCGGTGTCGGTCAGTTCCCTGTTGTTTCTGGCCTTGCTGGGATCAGTCGCGGCCAAAGCAGGCGGTGCTCCGATTCTGAAAGCGGCCTGGCGCGTGACTGTGTGGGGCGCCCTGGCCATGGCATTGACCGCCGGGGTCGGTGCGCTCTTCGGGGTGGCCGTTTGATGTCCACGGAGGGTTGATGGGCGCCGGCGCAGCCGGGGTTGACGCTAAGCATGTTCCCTTTTATTAATGACCCAGCTGCCGCGGAAGCAGCGTTTCAGTAACGGATTTGAGCGCACCTGAGCGCACATCACCAGCGATAGGGAGATCGCCATGCGTCATCTGTATCTCATATCTTTTTTTGTTCTGCTGCTATTGGCAGCGCCCTTCGTCTCAGCCCAGGGTGCGGGCCATCAGGCGATGCTGGCGAGCGTCTATGCGCATGAGGCCAGAGTCAGTGAATACTGGGTCAGTGAAAAACTTGACGGCGTCCGCGGGCACTGGGACGGGCAGGCGCTGTGGAGTCGTGGCGGCTACCCGATTGCTGCCCCAGACTGGTTCACCCGGGGCTGGCCCGCCATGGCCATGGATGGGGAGCTGTGGATCGCGCGTGAACGCTTCGATACGGTCAGCGGCATTGTCCGCAGTAGCCAGGCCGAGGATCAGCAGTGGCAACGGGTGACGTTTAGGGTGTTCGATCTGCCCGCCCATGGCGGTACTTTCGATCAGCGAGTACAGGCGATGGCCAAGATTGCCGAGTACGAGATTCCCTGGCTGCAGCCGGTTGCGCAGTTTCGCCTGGCCGACACTGCGGCGCTGGACGCGCGCCTGGACGCCTTGGTGGCGGCGGGCAGTGAGGGCTTGATGCTGCATCATCAGGATGCGCTGTACCGCTCCGGGCGCAGTCAGGATCTGCTGAAATACAAACGCTATGAGGATGCCGAAGCGCGCGTCGTGGGGTATACCGCAGGCAAGGGCAAATACACCGGCCAGGTGGGCGCGTTGGTCGTAGAAGGCGAGGATGGTCGACGCTTTCGCCTGGGTAGCGGCTTGAGCGACCAGGCGCGCGCAACGCCGCCGCCGCTCGGCAGTTGGGTCACCTACCGTTACAATGGGCTGACTTCCAGCGGGTTGCCACGTTTTGCGCGCTTTGTGCGCATTCGCACCGATATGCCCGGGTTGGCGGGGGAGTTTAATGCCAGTGGAGCCTCTGACGAGTGACAGTCATCAGCCAAACAATGACGCCTTTAGCCAATACCCTGTGCCCCCTGTGTGGTGGCGCCAATACATGCCAGCCAGCGCAGGCGGGTCGTTTCGACGTGCCCTGTTGGTGTACGACGGCGACAATCAGCAAGCAAGCGCTGGCACGGGTGCCGGCAGCGGTGGGCGATAAGGCCTGCCTTTGCCCAGGGTGTGCCGCCGGTGCGGGTGACCCGGGGTCAACAGCGTCTGATACTGGCGGGGGTTGATGTTGAAACGCTTGGGCGCGGCCAGCAATGACCGCGCCCAAGCGTTTGTTACTGCGGTTTACGCTACGTCGAAACGATCGGCGTTCATCACCTTGGTCCAGGCTGCGATGAAGTCATGCACAAAGGCTTCTTGTGCATCATCACAGGCATAGGTTTCGGCCAGCGCGCGCAGTTGCGAGTTGGAACCGAAGACCAGGTCAACGCGGGTGCCGGTCCACTTCAGCTGACCGGTGCTGCGATCCCGACCCTCAAACACATCCTGCACCTGGGACACCGGTGCCCATTTGGTGCTGATGTCAGTGACATTGACGAAGAAGTCGTTCGTCAGCACCCCGGGGCGCTGGGTGAGCACGCCATGCTGGGCTTGCCCGGTATTGGCGTTCAGCGCGCGCATGCCACCGACCAGTACGGTCATCTCTGGCGCAGTCAACTTCAGCAGTTGCGCCCGATCCAGCAACATCTCTTCGGCTGATACGGTGTATTGGGTTTTCAGATAGTTGCGGAAACCATCAGCCAGCGGCTCCATCGGTTCGAAGGACTCTGCGTCAGTCTGTTCCTGGCTGGTGTCGGTGCGGCCGGGTGTGAAGGGCACTTCTACCGTGGAACCGGCATCCTGCGCGGCTTTCTCGACGGCGGCCGAGCCGCCCAGTACGATCAGGTCGGCCAGCGACACGCGCTTGTTACCCGACTGCGCCGCATTGAAGTCGCTCTGAATACCTTCAAGTACCTTGAGCACCCTGGCCAGTTGCTCCGGCTGGTTCGCCGCCCAATCTTTCTGCGGGGCCAGGCGAATGCGCGCGCCGTTGGCGCCACCACGCTTGTCGGAATCGCGGTAGGTGGAGGCCGATGACCAGGCGGTAAACACCAGTTCGGCAACCGACAGGCCGGAGGCCAGCAATGTGGCTTTCAGCGTGGCGATATCCTCGGCGTTGACCAGGTCGTGGTCGACAGCGGGAACCGGATCCTGCCAGATCAGATCTTCACCGGGTACTTCCGGGCCGAGGTAGCGCGCTTTCGGGCCCATATCGCGGTGCGTCAGCTTGAACCAGGCGCGGGCAAAGGCGTCAGCAAACTCTTCCGGGTTCTTGTGGAAGTGCTCGGAGATCCGGCGATATTCCGGGTCGGTACGCATGGCCATGTCGGCGGTGGTCATCATGATGCCGACGCGCTTGGCAGCATTTTCCGCATCAGGTGCATGATCCTTTTCGTCCAGGCCGACGGCCTGCCATTGGTGCGCGCCGGCTGGGCTCTTGGTCAGCTCCCACTCATAGCCGAACAGTACATCGAAGTAGGCCATATCCCACTGGGTCGGGGTGGGTGTCCAGGCGCCTTCAATACCGCTGGTAATGGTATCGCTACCCTTGCCACTGCCGAAGCTGCTGATCCAGCCAAAGCCCATTTGTTCCAGCGGCGCGGCTTCCGGCTCCGGGCCAACGTGCTCGGTATCACCGGCGCCGTGCGACTTGCCAAAGGTGTGACCACCGGCGGTCAGGGCGACGGTTTCGTAGTCGTTCATGGCCATGCGCGCGAAGGTTTCGCGGATGTCGCGGGCTGATGCCAGCGGATCCGGGTGGCCGTCTGGACCTTCCGGATTAACGTAGATCAAGCCCATCTGCACGGCAGCCAGCGGGTTTTCCAGCTCGCGGTCGCCGCTATAACGGCTCTTGGGTTTGTCGCTGGTGGCCAGCCATTCGTCCTCGGCGCCCCAGTAAATATCTTCCTCTGGGCCCCAGATGTCTTCGCGGCCACCGCCAAAACCAAAGGTCTTGAAGCCCATGGATTCCATGGCAACGTTACCGGCGAGAATGTACAGGTCAGCCCAGGACAGGCGATTACCGTATTTTTTCTTGACTGGCCAGAGCAGCCGCCGGGCCTTGTCGAGGTTGCCGTTATCCGGCCAGCTGTTGATCGGGGCGAAACGCTGGTTGCCGGTGGCGGCGCCACCGCGACCATCGGCGGTACGGTAGGTGCCGGCGGCGTGCCAGGCCATGCGGATCATGAACGGGCCATAATGGCCGAAGTCGGCTGGCCACCATTCTTGCGAATCGGTCATCAGCGCCGTCAGGTCACGCTTGACCGTCGCCAGATCCAGCGTCTTGAAGGCTTCCGCGTATTTAAAGCCGGCACTCATGGGGCTGGTCATGGGCGCATTCTGGTGCAGGATTTTCAGATTGAGTTGGTTGGGCCACCAATCCTGAGTGGTGCTGCCGCCGCGCAACCTGCTGGTAGCGGCCCCGTGCATGAACGGGCATTTGCCGGCGTTCGCTGTCGCTTCGCTGTCATTGATGTCTAGTGCGTCCATATCGGTATCCACTTGTTGTTGATGAATGGAACGAGTTGTTGAATTAATAAAGTAGCTGAAAAATACCCGAAGGATTTAACGGGTTTTGTATACCGTGATGATAGCTTTTGTCTATCCACTGCCGACTGCGGGATTCTTGCACACCAATATGAAGCGCGCAGGGGTCTGTTACTCGGAGTGCAAGAGGATGTCGTCGTGGGTGATACGGGGCTGTTCAGGCGGGACGCGGGGAAAGCACGGCCATGCGGGGCGCGAGCGCCCGGCATGGCCGGTTAGCTACCGGGAACGGTCAAGGCGTCTGTATTTCGGTCTTGGTGCCGTCTTTGCCTTCGAACTTCAGGCTAATTCCGCTAGCCGCTTGCGGTACCGCAGGGGTTTCGATCACCGTGGTTTTGCTGTTGCCCAGGGCACCCGTGTAATAAAGCACGCCTGCACCGGCAATCAGTACCCCTACGACAATAATTGCCACGATCGCCACATTGTTGTTATTACCTTCAGCCGCCGCCATGTGCATCTCCATTTGTAATGCTGATCTCGCAGCGGGCTCGTCGTCCTGCTTGCGCTCAGTGGCGCGATTATGCACGTTTAATGCGCGGGTGGTGGTGATTATTCATGCGGTTGCGGATGCCTGGCGCCGGCTGAAAATACCTTAGCGGACCCGGATACGGTCGCCGTCGCTCAGCTCGCGCGCGGGATGGCGGACTACCGTTTGACCCTCTTCGAGCCCGGAGATCACCACCGTGGTGAGGCCGTTACTCCGGCCTGTTTCCAGGGTTTGCAGCGTGGCGTGCGCATCGCGAATGAGAAATACTGCGGGCTGGCCGTCGTGCTGGAAAAGCGCGGATGCCGGCACCTGGAGGACGTCAGCTGACTGCCAGAGGATAAAGGCGGCATCCACCCGGTAACCGTCCCCCAGCGTGTTCCATTGCGCAGGCGGGCTTAGCATATCGGCAAGCACCTTGACTCGCTGTTCCTCCACGCCCAGGGCGGAGATGTCCTTGAACCCCACCGGTTCCACTCGGCGTATGACGGCGTCCAGTGCGGCACCGCCCCAACCCTCGAGTCGGGCCTTGGTTCCGGACTCCAGCTTCACCGCATCGAAGCTCAACACATCGACTTCTATCTCAAGGGTGCCGGGATCGCCGACGCGGACGATGCCTTCGCCGGCCTGGATAACCCCCTCGCTTTCGCGCAGGATCTCCAGTACCACCCCGGTGACCGGCGAACTTACGACCACGCGCTCGGCCGGATCGGTGCCTTCGGCCTTGGCCGCAGAGACCTCCAGTCGAGCTTTGGCGGCGGCCAGTTCGTGGCTGGCGACGTCCTTTTCAAATTGCGCTGAGCGCAGTATCGCCTCACTCCTGAGGGCGGTTGATTGCGCCTGTTGCACCCGTTCGGTGGAAACCGAGCCGGACCCTTGCAGCGCGCGCATGCGCCGATATTGACTGTCGGCGTACTCGGTATCGGCTTTGGCGGCGTTGACCTTCTGCGTCACCGAGTGCAAGGCTGAGCGGGCCGCCTCGACCCTGGCCTCGGCCTCCGCCCTGCTGCGGGCGTCCAGCACATTGACGGGCACGGGCTCCACGTAGGCGACCAAATCGCCGGGCCTTAGCGGATCGCCGACCTTCAGTGTGACCCGATTAAGGTAACCGGTGACCGGAGAGGAGACCAGGTAATGGTCCTTCACCCGGGTCTTGCCTTCCTCGACGATAGTCACCTCCATGGGCCCGCGGGTCACTGTCGCCTGGTCCACCCACACCGGCTCCGGGCGCAGCATATACACGCCGGCGATGATTGCCAGCAAGCCGATGCCGGCCCAGAACAGCCATTTGCCGATCCAATGCGTGCCCGCTGTCATGAACGAGGTCTCCTCTTGCATGGGTTATTCCCGGGTCTTGAGAACCTTTACCAGGTCCAGGCTGCGCAGGCGCCACCAGGTGATCAGCCCGGAAATCAGGGCCGAGACGATGACGACATTTGCCGCCAGGGCCAGGGTTCTGCCGGTGATGACCAGCGGAACGCGGTACAGTTCGGTCTGCATCGCCATCACGATCACGCCGGCCAACCCATGGCCGAAGGCCCAGCCCAGGGGTATGCCCAATAACAGCAGGATGGCCAATTCACCGAGCAGGATATGCGCCACTTCGTTGTGGCTGTAGCCCAGCACGCGCAAGCTCGCCAGGTCCCGGCCGCGTTCCGCCAGGGAAATCCGCACGGTGTTGTAGATCACGCCGAAGGCGATGATGCCGCCGAGCAGGCTGATGATGAAGGTAAAGGTCAGGAAGGTCTTGGCCAGCGTCTCGAAAAAGCTGTCCAGCATCGCCTGGCGGACATTGATCGACATGACCCGTGGCGTATCGCGCAGATCCCGGTAGACTTTTTCTGCGCTGCTCGGCTCCAGGTTCATCAGCACCTGGTTGACGACCGGCCCTTCCCTCAGTGCCCGGTTCATCGCACCAAGGTCCATATAGGCGCCAACGCCAAGAAACTCGCTGGTGACTCCTGCCACAGGCACAGTCAGGCGTGGTCGATGGCCCTCAAGTACCCGCACCTCAATGACGTCGCCCGCAGCGACCGCCAGCCGCGCTGCGAGGAAGTCGGTCAGCAACAGACCCGCAGGCGGTATGCTGACGTTGTTCAGGTGCTGATCGACGACGTGCTGCAGTTGCGCGTCTGCGGGAATGCCGGTCAGCGCCGTGCGCCAGGCCCGGTGGCCGTTGACCAGCTCCACCGGCACCAGGCGCCGGCCCTCGGTATAGCGAACGCCGGGCTGGCGGGCCATGCCGTACATCGCCGCCTGGTTGACCGGGTCGGTGAGGCTGACGGTCAGGTCCTGCTGTTGCACCCGGGCGAACTGGGTATGCACCATGAGTTCAACCGAGTTGAACTGGAAATTGCCGACCATGACAACGGCCGTCGCCATGCCCACGCCCATCACCGACAGCGCCGTGCGGCCGGGCCGCTGGGCCAGTTGCCGGACGATCATGCGCGACGGCTGGGTGAAGCGTATCGAGGACAGCCAGCGCTCGATGCTGGTCACCTGATAGCGGGCCGGACCTTCCGGCCGCATGGCCTCGGCCGGGGGCAGGGCGGCGGCCTGGCGAATCGAGCGCCAGCCGCCAAGCCAGGCTATCCCCAGCGTCAGCACGGCCAGTTGCATGACCCACCAGGGGCTGATGCGGAACAGCAGTTGCGGAAACCGGTAGTAGATCATATACAGCTCGCCCAGCGCCCGGCCGAGCCACATGCCAGCCAGTGTGCCGATCAGCAGGCCGATGACGGCGATGGCAATCACCAGCTGGCTGTAATGCCAGCCAACCTGCCGGTTGCTGTAACCAAAGGCCTTCAATACGGCAATGATGTCGCGCTGGGTGCTGATCAACCGGCTGACCACCACATTGAGCAGGAACATGGCTACGCCCATGAAAATAATCGGAAACACCGTTGCCATGGTTTTCAACTGGTTCAGCTCATCGTTGAGGAAGCGATGGGAGAACTGGTCCGCGCGTGCGTAGGCACCAGTACTGCCGTAACGGGCCAACTGGCGGTCGAGCAGATTGATCACAGCGGCGACCGGGTAGGCCGGGTCCACGCGCAGCACCAGGCTGTTGAAGGCCCCGCGCATGTCCATTGCTGCCGCCAGGGCGTCCTGGGTCATCCACAGCACACCGTAGCGTTCATAGTCCGGCAGCATGCCGCCGGGCGGAATCACGTAGATGAATTCCGCAGACTCGACGATGCCCACCAGCGTCAGGGACTGGCGCCGGCCGTTGATAATGGCGGCCAAGCGCTCG
>JAWOGT010000357.1:0-12031 GCA_046496585.1 Halopseudomonas sp. | reverse complement strand
GCTTCGCCGACGAATTCGGGGTTGAATACCGCCGCGGTGTTGATCGACACCTTGTCGGCGCCGGCATTCAGCAGGTTGCGGATATCCTGGATAGTGCGTACGCCGCCGCCGACGGTCAGCGGGATAAATACCTCACTGGCCATGCGCTCAACGGTATGCAGGGTGGTGTCACGCTCCTGATGGCTGGCGGTGATATCCAGAAAGGTAATCTCGTCCGCGCCCTGCTCGTTGTAGCGGCGCGCCACTTCGACCGGGTCACCGGCATCGCGGATATTCTCGAACTGCACGCCCTTGACCACGCGGCCATTGTCCACGTCGAGGCAGGGGATGATTCTTTTGGCCAAGCCCATAAGCTTTCTCCGAAAGCAGCTTCAAGCGGCAAGCTGCAAGCAAAATCAGTGAACCGATACAGACAGCTGTCCGCTTACTGCTTGAAGCCTGCCGCTGCGCGATCGCAAAGTGCCTGCGCCTCGGCCACATCCAGTGTGCCTTCATAGATCGCGCGGCCGGTGATAGCGCCGATAATGCCGGGCGCGCGGGCGTTGAGCAGCGACTGGATATCGCCGAGGTTATGAATGCCGCCGGAGGCGATCACCGGGATGCGCGTGGCATTGGCCAGCGCGGCGGTGGCTTCGACGTTGCAGCCCTGCATCATGCCGTCCTTGGCGATATCGGTATAGACAATCGCCGAGACGCCATCGGCCTCGAAGCGCTTGGCCAGGTCGATGACCTGCACGGTGCTGACTTCGGCCCAGCCGTCAGTAGCGACAAAGCCGTCTTTGGCATCTAGCCCGATAATTACTTTGCCCGGGAAGGCGCGGCAGGCTTCGGCGACGAATGCCGGCTCTTTGACCGCCTTGGTGCCGAGGATCACATAGCTGACACCGGCACGCACGTAGTGCTCGATGGTCTCCAGCGAGCGGATACCGCCACCGATCTGAATCGGCAGCTCAGGGTAGGCGCGGGCAATCGCGGTCACCACCTCGCCGTTGACCGGCTTGCCTTCAAAGGCGCCGTTCAGGTCAACCAGGTGCAGGCGGCGGCAGCCAGCCTTGACCCATTTGGCGGCCATGGCCACCGGGTCATCGGAAAATACCGTGGCATCGTCCATCAGGCCCTGGCGCAAACGCACACAGGCGCCGTCTTTAAGGTCG
Organism: Halopseudomonas sp.; assembly: GCA_046496585.1. Taxonomy (GTDB): domain Bacteria; phylum Pseudomonadota; class Gammaproteobacteria; order Pseudomonadales; family Pseudomonadaceae; genus Halopseudomonas. The sequence goes on along the minus strand of JAWOGT010000357.1, from coordinate 10,877 downwards.
ATTGCGGGGATAATCAGCATAACTTTTTCCTATGGAAAAAAGCGTCAGGCGTCAGGCTTCAAGCGTCAAGCGGGGTGGCTTGCAGCTTGTCGCTCATCGCTTGCCGCTCTGGATGTCTACCACCGCCCGTCCCAGGCCAGAAAGTTCTGCAGCAGCTGCAGGCCATTGGTGTGGCTCTTTTCCGGGTGGAATTGGGTGGCGAAGATATTGTCCTGAATCACCGCGGCGGCGAAATCGACACCGTAGTGACAGTGCCCGGCGATATGCGTGTGTTTTCCGGCCTGGGCATGGTAGCTGTGCACGAAGTAGAAGCGCGCGTCCTGGTCGATGCGGTGCCACATGGGGTGGTCAACGTTCTGTTTGACCTGGTTCCAGCCCATATGCGGGACTTTCAAGCGCACCTCACCGTCGTACAGAGCGTTGCCAAAAAAACGGACTTTGCCGGGGAAGTAGCCAAGGCAATCGACGCCGCCGTTCTCTTCGCTGCTGTCGAACAGCATCTGCATGCCGACGCAGATGCCCAGCAGGGGCTTTTCCTTCACCACCTCGCGGATCACCTGATCCAGACCGAGCTGGCGCAGCTCGCTGACGCAGTCACGAATAGCGCCCACGCCCGGTAGCACCACGCGATCGGCGGCCAGGATGACCGCCGGATCGCTGGTCACTTCCACACGCATCGCGCCGGCATGTTCGAGGGCCTTGGCGACCGAATGCAGGTTGCCCATGCCGTAATCAATAACGGCTACTTGGCTGGCACTCATCAGTTACAGGCAGCCTTTGGTGGAGGGCATCATGCCGCTCATGCGCGGATCTTCTTCCACGGCCATACGCAGCGCGCGGCCGAAGGCCTTGAACACCGTTTCGATCTGATGGTGGGTGTTGAGCCCCTTCAGGTTGTCGATGTGCAGGGTGGTCTGCGAATGGTTGACGAAGCCCTGAAAGAACTCGCCAAACAGATCCACATCAAAGCCGCCGACGCTGGCGCGGGTGTAATCCAGGTTCATGTGCAGTCCGGGGCGGCCGGAAAAATCGATGACCACGCGCGACAGGGCTTCATCCAGCGGCACATAGGCATGCCCGTAACGGCGAATGCCCTTCTTGTCACCGATGGCCTTGGCAAATGCCATGCCCAGGGTAATGCCGACATCCTCCACGGTGTGGTGGTCGTCGATGTGTAGGTCGCCACGCGATTTGACCCGCATGTCAATCAGCCCGTGCCGGGCGATCTGGTCCAGCATGTGCTCAAGAAACGGGACACCTATGTCAAAGTCGGACTGGCCGGTGCCATCCAGGTTGATCTCGACTTTGACCTGGGTTTCCAGAGTGTTGCGCTCGACGCTTGCCTTGCGCTCCGCCATGGCTTGTACTCCGCTGAATAATCAATCAAGGGCGTGCATTATACGGGTAGCATGGGGCCCGGGGCTACAGCAGGCTGATGGCTTGTGCTTATGTCGACGATAGCGGTCTGCCGGCGCGCAGCAACGGCGCCGTTCGCCGCGCGGCAAGGGGCAGTCACAGACGCTTGATCAATAGTGGGGGTGGGCGATGGTGGATGCTGAAGTGGTGGTGGTCGGCGGCGGCGTAGTGGGTCTGGCGATAGCCCAGCGGCTGGCGCGCGGCGGCTATGAGGTGCTGGTATTGGAGCAGGAAGCCTGGCCAGGGCAGCACGCCTCCAGCCGCAACAGCGAGGTGATCCATGCCGGCATTTATTACCCGCCGGGTTCGCGCAAGGCGCGGTTGTGTCGGGAGGGGCGTGATCTGCTCTACGCCTGGTGTGCGGAATACGGCGTGGCGCATCGGCCGGTCGGCAAGTTGCTGGTGGCGGTCGAGGAGGCTGAGCGACCTGCATTGCAGGCGCTGCGGGCCAATGCGCTGGCCAACGGCGTGGCGTTACAGGCGCTCACCGCGGCCGAGCTGCATGCCCGTGAGCCGGCAGTACAGGGCGTCGCGGCGTTGTTCTCGCCGCTGACCGGCATCATTGATAGTCACGCCTTGATGGGCAGTTACGAGGCTGCGCTGCAGCAGGCCGGCGGTGCGCTGCAATGCCGTACCCGCGTTGATAGGGTGCAGCGCAGCGCCGACGGCTTTTTGCTCAGCGGCAACAGTGCCGGGGACGCCTTCAGCATGACCTGCAGATACCTGATCAATTGCGGCGGTCTGTTTGCCCAGGCGCTGGCGGCCAGCACAGAGAGCATGGCTGCGCAGCATATTCCGCCACTGCACCTGTGCCAGGGCCAGTACTTTGCCTACCGTGGCACCTCGCCCTTCTCGCATCTGGTGTATCCGATGCCGGAGGCCAACGCCACCGGGCTGGGCGTGCATGCCACGCTGGATCTGGGTGGACAGGTGCGCTTCGGTCCGGATGTGCGTTATCAGCCACAGCTGGACTATGCCATGGATGAGTCGCGCCGCGAGGCGTTTGCGGAGGCGGTTCAGCGTTACTGGCCAGCGTGCCAGGCAGACCGGCTGGTGCCAGCTTACGCAGGCGTGCGGGCCAAGCTCAGTGCGGCAGGGGAACCCGCGGTGGATTTCATTATCCAAGATCATTCAGTTCATGCCGTGCCAGGGCTGATCAATCTGTTCGGCATCGAGTCGCCTGGGCTGACGGCTAGCTTGGCCCTTGCCGAAGAGGTGGCTACTCTTCTGAAGAGCCTTTACCCTGTCGGCTACCGTCATAACTGAACGCCTTGTTCTCCACGCAGACAAACGCTTGTTGATAAATACTCGTTAATAAACATAGGGAAGCATCCATGAAATCCTTTGCCAAAGTGCTCGGGCTAGTCATCTTTGGTGTTGTGCTGTTGGCGGCAGGCATATTGTTTTTCCTGACCCGCGTGTTCGACCCCAACGATTACAAGGACGATATCCAGCAGGCCGCGCGTGAACAGGCCAACGTCGAGCTGACCCTGGGTGGCGATATTGGCTGGTCATTGTTTCCCTGGCTGGGGATCGAGCTCAAGGATGTGGGTATTGCCACGCTTGACGCCCCGGATGATTCGCTGGCGCAGGTCGGAAGTCTGGGCCTGGGTGTGGAGGTGTTGCCGCTGCTGCGCCGGCAACTGCGCATGAGCGACGTGATTCTTGATAGCGTCAGCCTGAACCTGGTCAGAGACGCGCAAGGCCGGGGTAACTGGGAGGGGCTGGGCGCTGAGGAGCAGGCTGCTGTCGATGCCGACCCGAGCGCTGACAAGGCACCGGCTGAGGCCGGGCGCGATTTTGATATTGCGATTGAGAGCCTCCGTATTACCAATGCGCAGGCGCGCTACGAGGACCAATCCTCTGGCCAGTTGCTGCAGCTTGAAGACGCCAACCTGACCACCGGCGCGCTAATCGAAGGTGAACCCTTCGATGTGACCTTTCTCGGCCTGCTGACCACCGAGCAGCCGGCCATGCGCGTGCGCATTGACTTGAAAACCCTGGCGCAATTCGATTTTGATCTCGAGCGCTACCAGTTGGATGCGATCAATCTGCAAGTGGATGCCAGCGGTGAACCCTTCTCCGGGCGTGCATTAGCGCTGCAGCTACAGGGCGATGCGCTGCTGGATCGGGCTGCCAATATTGCCGAGTTCAATCAAATGCGCGTGTCCGTGGCCGATCTGCGCGCCACCGGCCAGGTGCGGGCCAGTGAGCTGGACGGCGATATGCGCCTGGACGGTCGCCTTGATGTCGCCGATTTCGATGCCCGCGCCCTGCTCGCCGCGATCGGGCAGGAGGTGCCGGAAACAGCCAAGGCGGGGGCACTCGAGTCAGTTGCGCTGGGCGCCGTTATCAAGGGTTCGGCGACCAGCCTGATGCTCGACGAACTCGCCCTGCTGGTGGATGGCGCCGAGCTGACCGGCCGTCTCGGTGTTACCGATTTCGAGCGTCAGGCGCTGCGCTTTGAGCTGTCTGGAGGGCGCCTGAATCTGGACGATTATCTGCCGCCAGCCGTAGAGCAGGAAGCCGCCAGTGAAGAGCAGGCCCAGGCCCCGTCTGGTGGTGTGCGTGCCGAGATGACGCCCGGAACCTGGAGTGACGAGGAGGTGCTGCCCCTGACAGTGCTGGCCGGGCTGGATGTCGACGGCAAACTGACGCTCGAGGAAGTGCAGTTGACCGGGCAGACCATCAAGCCCTTTAGCGCCGCGGTGGTTGCTCGGGAGGGCAAAATCCAGGTTAAGCAATTCGATGGTGGGGTCTTTGGTGGGCGCTTCAGTGTGACCGCTGAAATCGACACCAACAGCACGCCTGTCAGCCTCAAGGTGGCCAAGCAGTTGACCGGTATGGATTCGCTGGCGATCCAGCAGGCCTATGAGATGGGCGAGCAAATGCGCGGCAAGCTGGATTTCAATCTGAATGCCACCGCCAGCGGCAACAGTATCAAACGCTGGATGGATACCCTCAATGGCAGCGCCCGTTTCAATGTGCTCGAAGGTGCGCTGATTGGCGTCAACCTGGAACAACAGATGTGTGAGGCGATCGCGCTGGTCAATCGTAAAGCGCTGACCGAGTCACATGGCGCTGAAGACACGCCTTTTTCTGCGCTTGGCGGCAGCTTTAACATTGTCAACGGCAAGGTAGCCAATGATGACTTGCTGGCCGCGCTGCCGGGGCTGGCGGTGAAGGGCCGGGGCGAGGTGAATCTGCCATCGCAGCGCGTGGATTACCGTCTTGGGCTGGTGATTGAGGGCGACAGCTTCACCATGTCAGACCCCGCCTGTGCGGTGAATGAACGTTATCTAGGTGTTGAGTGGCCGGTGCGCTGCCAGGGCTTTCTGCATAACGCCGCCAGTAGTTGCCGCGTGGACAGAGACGGTGTGCAGCGCATTGCCGGTCAGTTGCTCGGAAGCGAGGCGCAGCGCAAGGTGGAAGAAAAGCTCGAAGAAAAACTCGGTGATCAGGCCCCGGCGGTGCGCGATGCGATCAGAGGCTTGTTCAACCGGTGAGTGCCTCCCTGTTTTCAGGCGCGGTGCTGGCCTGGTATGACCAGCACGGGCGCAAGGATCTGCCCTGGCAGCAGGATATCAGCCCCTATCGGGTCTGGGTCTCGGAGATCATGCTGCAGCAGACCCAGGTGACTACTGTCATCCCCTATTTCGAGCGTTTTATGCAGGCCTTGCCCGATTTAAGGGCATTGGCCGCCGCAGCGCCGGATGAGGTCCTGCATTTGTGGACGGGGCTGGGCTATTACAGCCGTGCGCGCAACCTGCACAAGGCCGCGCAGCGGGTGATGGATGACTATGCCGGCGAATTGCCGCGGCACCTCGATCAGCTCGTCAGCCTGCCCGGCATTGGCCGTTCGACTGCCGGGGCGATTGCCAGCTTGAGTATGGGCCTGCGCGCACCGATTCTGGATGGCAACGTCAAGCGGGTGCTGGCGCGCTATCACGCAGTCGAGGGCTGGCCAGGCGAAAAGGCCGTGCATGACCGCTTGTGGCTGATCGCCGAGCGCTACACGCCGCAGAGCAGAGTCAATCATTACACCCAGGCGATGATGGATCTGGGCGCTACGCTGTGCACCCGCAGCAAGCCATCCTGTCTGCTGTGCCCGCTGCAGGCCGGGTGCGAGGCGCGCATGCTCGGCCAGCCGGGGCACTATCCGCATGCCAAGCCGCGCAAGCCGATACCCGTGCGCCAGTGCCTGATGCCGCTGCTGATGAACCCTGATGGCGCTATCTGGCTGCAGCGCCGGCCGGACTCCGGTCTCTGGGGCGGGCTTTGGTGTCCGCCGCAATTGGATGACCGCGAGCAACTCGCCGAATTGCTCGCGCAGCAGGGCTGGCGGGCTGAAGAGCCTCAGCTGCTGGCGCCATTGCGGCATACCTTCAGCCACTTCCATCTGGATATTCAGCCGCTGCTGGTGCGCGTGACAGCAGGCCATGGCGTGGCCGAGGCCGGCCAGGTCTGGTATAACCTGCGTCAGCCTGGTCGTTTGGGCCTCGCCGCGCCAGTGAAGAAACTGCTCCAGCGGGCTGAACTGACGATCTGAAGTAACGCTTTAACCAACTTCGCCAACCTGATACCGAATCGCCTCACGCAAGGAGATGCCCATGACCCGCATGGTGATGTGCCGTAAATACCAAGAACAGCTGCCTGGTCTAGAGCGGGCGCCCTATCCTGGCCCCAAGGGCGAGATGATCTTCAACCAAGTGTCGAAAAAAGCCTGGGATGAGTGGCAAGCCCACCAGACCATGCTGATCAACGAACGCCGCCTGAACATGATGGATCCCGAGGATCGGCGCTTTATCCAGGGTGAAATGGACAAGTTTCTTTCGGGTGAAGAATACGCCCAGGCCGAGGGTTATGTGCCGCCTGCCGAGTGAATGCTCGGTAAGCGGCTGAAACAAAGGAACAATATTTACCTGTGGCGCTTGACACCTGCAGCCTTAAACCGTTTAATAGCGCCCCGTTGCCCAGATAGCTCAGTCGGTAGAGCAGAGGATTGAAAATCCTCGTGTCGGCGGTTCGATTCCGTCTCTGGGCACCATTATTTGCAAAACCCGCTAGCGTCACTGGCGGGTTTTTTTATGCCCGCACAAAGTGCATCTGTCGATTTGATCTGGAAAGACTTTTGCATGCAGATTCCAGACATGCCGCCAAGAGTGTCCTTGGTCATGCGCAGGAGCTGTGCTAATTTTACTGCATGACAGGAATATTGCAGGCTGATCTGTCGATACGCCGGAATACTGGGGTGTCGGCCAGCCGTTCATAATCAAGTACCGGTAACAGGTACTTCTTTCGCTGACTGGAAACGCTACGTGACACCTCCCGCTCTCGAAGTGCGTAACCTGCATAAACGCTACGGCGACCTTGAAGTCCTCAAGGGCGTTGATCTGGTCGCCTGTGACGGCGATGTCATTTCGATCCTCGGCTCCTCTGGCTCCGGCAAGAGCACGCTGCTGCGGTGCATCAATCTGCTGGAAAATCCCCACGCCGGTCAGATCATCGTTGCCGGTGAAGAGATGAAGCTCAAGCCCGGGCGTGACGGCGCGCTAGTCGCGGCGGACAACAAGCAGATCAACCGCCTGCGCGCACGGGTTGGCTTCGTGTTCCAGAGTTTCAATCTGTGGCCGCACATGAGCATCCTCGACAACATTATCGAGGCGCCACGCCGGGTGCTGGGTCAACCCAAGGCGGAGGCGATTGCCGCCGCCGAGCTGTTTCTGGAAAAGGTCGGTATCGCCGACAAGCGTCACGCCTTTCCTGCGCAGCTCTCCGGTGGCCAGCAGCAGCGTGCCGCGATTGCCCGCACGCTGGCCATGCAGCCGCGCGTCATTCTGTTTGATGAGCCGACTTCGGCACTGGATCCGGAAATGGTCAACGAAGTCCTGACCGTCATCCGCGCCCTCGCCGAGGAAGGGCGTACTATGCTGTTGGTAACCCATGAGATGGGCTTTGCGCGGCAGGTGTCCAGTCAGGTAATTTTTCTACACCAGGGTCAGGTTGAGGAGATCGGCACCCCTGAGCAAGTGTTCGAGCATGCCAAGTCGGAACGTTGCAGACAATTCATGTCCAGCCAAAAATAAGGAGCAGTACCCATGAAAAGCTATAAGAAGGTTCTGTTGGCCGCCGCTACTGCCATGCTGATGAGTGCCCCGGCACTGGCCGATGAACTGCGTATCGGCACCGAAGGAGCCTATCCGCCGTTCAATCTGATTGACCAGAGCGGCGAGGTTGTCGGCTTCGACATCGATATCGCCAAGGCCCTGTGCGAAAAAATGGAAGCCGAGTGCTCGGTGGTCACCTCTGATTGGGACGGTATCATTCCTGCACTGAACACCCGTCGCTTCGACTTCCTGGTCGCCTCCATGTCGATCACCGAAGAACGTCAGCAGGCCGTGGACTTCACCGAGCCCTATTACACTAACAAGCTGCAGTTCGTAGCGCCGAAAAAGTCGGACTTCAAGACTGACGAAGCCAGCCTGAAAGGCAAGACCATCGGTGCCCAGCGCGCGACCATCGCTGGCCAGTGGCTGGAAGACAATATGGGTGACGTAGTCAATGTGCGCCTGTATGACACCCAGGAAAACGCCTATCTGGATATGAACTCCGGGCGTATCGATGGCGTACTGGCAGACAACTTCGTGCAGTACGAGTGGCTGCAGAGCGATGCCGGTGCCAACTTTGAATTCAAGGGCGAGCCGGTATTCGACAACGACAAGATCGGTATTGCCGTGCGCAAGGGCGACCCGCTGCGCGAGCGTCTGAACAAGGCGCTGCAGGAAATCGTTGACGACGGCACCTACGCCGAGATCAACAAGAAGTACTTTCCCTTCAGCATTTATTGACCTGACTGGCCGGGCCCCTCGGGGCCCGGAACTGATACCCGCCCATGCTTGATTTACAAGGTTTCGGTCCAGCCCTGCTTGAAGGGACCTGGATGACCATACGTTTGTCCCTGGCCTCGGTGGCCCTGGGATTACTGTTCGGACTGCTTGGCGCCAGCGCCAAGATCTCCGACAGCCTGTTGCTGCGCAGCCTGGGCGGCTTCTATACCTCGGTAGTCCGCGGCATACCTGAGACCCTCTGGGTGCTCATGGCCTACTTCGGCACTGTCTCGCTGATGAACTGGCTAGGCAGTTATTTTGGTAACCCCTACCTGACCCTGTCACCCTTTGTCGCCGGCACCCTGGCGCTGGCGCTGTGTTTCGGCGCCTATGCCACGGAAGTGTTTCGCGGTGCGCTGCTGGCCATCCCTCCGGGCCAGAAAGAGGCGGGGTTGGCGCTGGGGATGTCTGGTCCACGCATATTCTGGCGCATCACCCTGCCACAGCTATGGCGCGTGGCATTACCCGGCTTGGGCAACCTGTACCTGATCCTGTTGAAGGACACCGCCCTGGTCTCGTTGATCACGCTGGATGAAATCATGCGCAAGGCGCAGGTGGCGTCTAACGCGACCAAGGAACCTTTCACCTTTTACTTTACCGCCGCGCTGATCTATCTGGGCCTGACGGTGATCATCATGGCCGCGCTACACTGGTTTGAGCGCCGCGCCAATCGCGGCTTTACAAGGACCGAGTTATGACCTGGGACGAACGCTGGGCGTTACTGGTCCGCTGGGCGCCGCAGCTCTGGGACGGGACGCTGCTGACGCTGCAAATCGTCGCCATTGCGGTGGTCGTGGGGCTGGTGTTTGCCATTCCCCTGGGGCTGGCGCGGGCCTCACGCCACTGGTATGTGCGGGCGCTGCCCTACACCTATATCTTCTTCTTCCGGGGTACGCCGTTACTGCTGCAGCTGTTTCTGGTCTATTACGGCCTGTCGCAGTTTGAAGCGGTGCGCGACAGTGTGCTTTGGCCTTTTCTGCGCGACCCCTACTGGTGCGCGCTGATCACCATGACCCTGCACACCGCTGCCTATATTGCCGAGATCCTGCGTGGTGCCATCCAGTCGGTGCCCAACGGTGAAGTCGAAGCGGCGCGGGCGCTGGGTATGTCCAAGCGCCAGTCGCTGCAATACATCATCCTGCCGCGGGCGATTCGCATCGGCCTGCCAGCCTACGGCAATGAAGTGATTCTGATGCTCAAGGCCAGCGCGGTGATCTACACCGTCACGCTGATGGACGTCATGGGCGTGGTGCGCACCATCAACTCGCGGACCTATCAGTATGAGATGTTTTTCCTGCTCGCCGGCCTGATCTACCTGGTCATTACCCTGCTGTTTGCCGAGCTGTTCAAGCTGGTCGAACGCTGGTTGAAGATCAAGGCCAGCCAACAGCGCTGAGAGCCACCATGGATTACGCCGAGCGGTTCCAGCAGCTGGATGCCTGGCTGGCCCGCTATCAGTCTGTGTGGCGCGCCAGCCCCTTTACTCAGCACCAGCTGCCCTGGGAGCAGGACTGGCCCGAGCTGGCTGCTTGGCTGCGCTCACGCAGCCTGGCTCAGGCGGAACAGGCCCACACCCAACTGTATGCTCTGGACGCACCGGAACCCTTCCGCCAGCTATGTCAGCAAGCCGAAGCGCTGAACCAGGTCCCGGACTGGTCCACAGAGCCCCCGCAAAGCTGGCCAGAGCAGCTGGAACGGCATATACCCGGGCGCAAATGGCAGCAGATCACCCGCTTTGCCCAGGCAAGTCAGCGCGGCTGGTCTCAGCCGCCGCGACACTGGCTGGACTGGTGCGCCGGCAAGGGCCATCTGGGGCGCCTGCTGGCCTGGCAGGGCGGTCAGCCATTGACCTGCCTGGAGCAGGATGCGCAGCTCAATCAGGACGGCCAGGCGCTGAGCCAGGCGCTGCAATTGAATGCCAGGCACTTGGACTGCGACGTCATGACCCCGCGTGCCTGGCATCAGTTGCGGCCCGACCACTGTCTGCTAGCGTTGCACGCCTGCGGTCAGTTACATATGACCCTGCTCGAACAGGCCGTCATCGCTGGATGCGCGCAGATAGCCCTGTCGCCCTGTTGCTATAACCGCATTGACGGGGATAACTATCAGCCGTTATCCACACTTGCCCGCCGATCCCGCCTACAACTCACCAAGCAGGATCTAGGTCTGCCGCTGCAAGCTACGCACACCGCCGGCCAGCGCACCCGGCGGTTGCGCGATCAATCCATGGCCTGGCGCTTGGCATTCGATATGTGGCAGCGCGAAGTCACCGGGCGTGACCTGTACCTGCCCACACCCTCCAGACCGGAAAGCGCCATGGGGCAGGGCATCGCTGTCTTCTGTAACGATCTGGCCGCCTATCACGGCCTGCCGCCTGCGCCGCTAGCCGAATGGGCCAGACGCGAACCGCGCGGTTGGCAACGCCTTGCTGAAGTGCGCAATCTCGAGTTGGTCGGCGGATTATTTCACCGGCCGTTGGAGGTTTGGCTGCTGCTCGACCGTGTACTGTTTCTGCAAGAGGCAGGTTATACAGTCAATCTCGGCCTGTTCGCCCCGGCCCACCTGACTCCGCGC
>JAWOGT010000326.1:0-13077 GCA_046496585.1 Halopseudomonas sp. | reverse complement strand
TGGATCAGCCGCGACGCCTTGACGCACTCCTCGGCGATCTGCTCTTCGGTGCAGAAGATGTGCGCATCGTCCTGGGTGAATGCGCGCACGCGCATGATGCCGTGCAGCGCGCCCGACGGCTCATAGCGATGGACCTTGCCGAACTCGGCCAGATAGTAGGGCAGATCGCGGTAGCTCTTGATGCCCTGACGGAACATGAAAGTGATGTGGCTTTAGAAGCATATAAGGCCGCCATGAAGATGAAAAACATCAAGATCATTGGAATTGATTGTCATATCGGATCCCCACTACTACTACCTGTTCGAGCCGCTGTTTCCAGACACCGACGAGGCCATAGAGCTGAACCCCGATTACAGTCTGGCATTGATCCGCCAGGCGCTGGCCAATACCGATGAGCGCATTCGCGAAGGCCGCCCGGTAACCCCCGCGTTTCTGTTTGCGGCGCTGTTGTGGCCCGCACTGGCACCGCGCATCAAGGCCTTGGAAGATCAGGGCGTACCGACGATACCCGCGCAGCAACAAGCCGCACAGGACCTGATCACCGAACAATGTCAGCACATTGCCATTCCCAAGCGCTTCACTGTGCCCCTGCGCGAGATCTGGGACATGCAGCCGCGGCTGGAAAGACGCAGTGGCCGGCGTGCCGATTTGCTGCTGGAACATCCGCGCTTCCGTGCCGCCTACGATTTCCTCTTGCTGCGCGAAAGCGCAGGCGAAGAGACTGGCGGGCTGGGTCAATGGTGGACACGTTATCAGGATGTCGGCGAAGACCAGCGACGCAAGATGATTGCCGAACTGGGAGATAAGGCCAGCGGCCCCAAGCGTTCGCGCAACAAGCGCAAACGCAAGCCCAGAACTGCCGCAGACTCATGAGTGTGAAATGCTATGTCGGACTGGGCAGCAATCAAGCTGATCCAGCCGATCAGCTCAAGCGTGCCTGCAGCGCTCTCGCGGCACTGCCGCAAACCCGACTGGCAGCCTGCTCGCGGCTGTACAGCAGCGCACCTATGGGCCCACAGGACCAGCCGCCGTATCTTAACGCTGTGGCCTTGCTGCTGACCGACCTCCCCGCCTTGGCACTGCTGGACGCACTCCAGGCTATCGAGCTGAGCCAGGGCCGGCAGCGCAAGGCGGAACGCTGGGGACCGCGCACTCTGGATCTGGATATATTGCTCTATGGCGATCAGCAGATCCGCCTGGAGCGGCTGGAAATACCGCACTACCACATGCATGCGCGCGCCTTTGTACTCTATCCGCTGGCAGAGCTGCAGCCTGACCTGATCCTCCCGGATGGCAGCGCACTGCAAACATGGCTGGATAAATGCCCGGCTGACGGGTTGCAACCCCTTGCCGACCTGCCTGCACAAGGGTAAAAGATGACTCGCCATCCGACATTCGGGTATCAGGACTATACTCACCGTCAGGTGGATGGAATCCTGAACCGTATAGGTTCGCGCTGTGACACAATCCGGCCGGAGCCTCAATACACGACGCCTCGAAGAGGCCGCACTAATGGAATCTGCCATGCCTGATGTAACCCTGACAACGCTGAACAAGCTCAAGCAGAGCGGCGAAAAAATCACCTGCCTGACGTCCTACGACGCGACCTTTACCAAGTTGGTCAATGAAGCTGGCGTAGAGGTGATACTGGTCGGTGATTCGCTGGGCATGGTCCTCCAGGGTCACGACAGCACACTGCCCGTCACTGTCGACGACATGGCTTACCACACCCGCGCGGTCAGACGCGGCAATAGCGGCGCGTTCATTATGGCCGACCTGCCATTCATGTCCTATGCCACGGTAAAGCAGGCTCTGCGCAGCAGCGCAGTGCTGATGCAAGCTGGCGCTCACATGGTCAAGCTGGAGGGCGCCGGCTGGCTGGCCAAGACCATTCGCACACTCGCCAACAGCGGCGTGCCAGTCTGCGCGCACATGGGCCTTACGCCGCAAGCGGTCAACCTGCTGGGCGGTTACAAGGTCCAGGGCCGGCTGGATGCCCAGGCGCAAGCCATGCTGGCGGATGCCAAGGCGCTGGAAGCGGCTGGCGCCAGCATGCTGCTGCTGGAATGCGTACCCAGTACGCTGGCCAATGCCATTACCCAGGCCGTGTCGATTCCGGTGATCGGCATCGGCGCCGGAAGCGGCACCGACGGCCAGGTGCTGGTCGTGCACGACATGCTCGGGCTGACCCGCGGACACCGGCAACCGCGTTTTGTGAAAAATTTCATGCTGGATCAGCAGGACGTTCCGGCCGCCCTGCGCGCTTATGTTGATGCCGTCAAGCGTGTGGAGTTTCCCGCAGCCGAAAACGAGTTCTGACCAATGAACACCTTGCACAGCATTGCGCAATTGCGCGCCGCCTTGAGTCGCGCTCGTCAGGAAGGCAAGCGTATTGCTCTGGTCCCGACCATGGGCAACCTGCATGCCGGCCACATCGCCCTGGTGGAGAAGGCCCGACAGCGCACCGATTTCGTGGTGGTAAGCATTTTCGTCAATCCGCTGCAGTTTGCCGCAGGTGAGGACCTGGAGAGCTATCCACGCACGCTGGAAGCCGATCAACGCCAGCTGCTCGACGCCGGCGCGCATCTGGTCTTCGCGCCCAACGTCAAGGAGATGTACCCGCACGGCATGGACGGGCATACCCGGATCAGTGTGCCGGTAGTTTCCGAAGGCCTGTGCGGCGCCAGCCGTCCCGGGCATTTCGAAGGCGTAGCCACGGTGGTCAGCAAGCTGCTGAATATCGTTCAGCCTGATCTGGCGGTGTTCGGCCAGAAGGATTTTCAACAGTTGGCGGTGATCCGCAAGATGACCCAGGACCTGTGCTTGCCCGTGCAGATCATGGGCGAGCCCACGGTGCGCGCCGCAGACGGCCTGGCACTGTCCTCACGCAACGGCTATTTAAGCAAAGCCGAGCGGCAGACAGCGCCGCTGCTGTATCAAACCCTGCAATCGATTGCCAGCCAGATCCAGAGCGGCCAGCGCGACTATGCGGCGCTGATCGAGCGCGCCTGCCAGCAGCTGGAGGCGCATGGCCTGCGCGCCGACTACCTGGATCTGCGTGACGCCGTCAGCCTCAACCCGGTCAATGCACAGACCACCGACATGGTCGTACTGGCTGCTGCGTACCTGGGCAAGACCCGTCTGATCGACAATCTGCATTTCAATCTAGGCCTTTCGACCTAGAGCTAGCTCCTCCGACCCGGCCATTTCCCCCACCGGGCGTCCCAGGACGCCCGGATCCTGGGCGTCTGCGCGAGTATCAGACCAAAGAAGGGTTGAATTGCCCGGCATATTGATCGAGTCTTGATACATGAATCTTCAGGTCATGCCGGACAAAAACAAGAGGACCCTCCATGTACAAGATTGAGAACCACAAGGTATCTGACGTAGCTCGCATCGACTCGCATCTCGACGAAGCGGGCTACCACAAGCTCTACAAGCAATCGATCGAAGAGCCCGACAGCTTCTGGGCCGAGCAAGCTACGCGCTTTCTGACCTGGGATAAGCCCTGGAGCAAAGTGCACGAAAGCGATATGAGCAAGGGTGAAGCCGCCTGGTTTATCGACGGCAAGTTGAACGTCAGCGTCAACTGCATCGACCGCCATCTGGACAAGCGTGGCGACCAGACCGCCATTATCTGGGAAGGCGATGACCCCAGCGAGTCGAAGAACATCAGCTATCGCGAACTGCATGAACACGTCTGCCGCCTGGCCAACGTACTGCGCGCCCGTGGCGTGAAAAAGGGCGATCGGGTCTGTCTGTATATGCCGATGATCCCCGAAGCCGCCTACGCCATGCTGGCCTGTTCGCGTATCGGCGCCGTGCATTCGGTGGTATTTGGCGGTTTCTCCCCTGATGCCCTGCGCGATCGCATCAACGATGCGGATTGCCAGGCGGTGATCACCGCCGACGAGGGCGTGCGCGGCGGCAAGCGCGTACCGCTCAAGCAGAACGTGGAGAAGGCCCTTAAAGACTGCCCCAACGTGCACACCGTGGTGACCGTCAAACGCACCGGGGGCGACGTGGACTGGCATGAGCATCGCGATGTCTGGTATCACGACGCCTGCGCCGCCGTGAGCAGCGACTGCCCGCCGGAAGCAATGGACAGTGAAGACCCGCTGTTCATTCTCTACACCTCCGGCTCCACCGGGAAGCCCAAGGGCGTGATGCACACCACCGGTGGCTATCTGCTCGGCTCGGCCATGACCCACTATTATGTATTTGACTATCACGAGGGCGAGGTCTACTGGTGCACCGCGGACATCGGCTGGATTACCGGCCACTCGTATATTGTCTACGGCCCACTGTGTAACGGCGCCACGACGCTGATGTTCGAAGGCGTACCGACCTACCCCGACGCCTCGCGCTGCTGGGATATTGTCGACAAGCACAAGGTCAACATCTTCTATACTGCGCCCACCGCGATCCGCGCACTGATGGCCCAGGGTAACGAGCTGGTCACCAAAACCTCACGTGCCAGCCTGCGTCTGCTCGGCAGCGTTGGCGAGCCGATCAACCCGGAAGCCTGGGAATGGTACTACCACGTGGTCGGCGAAATGCGTTGCCCGATTGTCGACACCTGGTGGCAGACAGAAACCGGTGCCATCATGATTACCCCGCTACCCGGCGCGACGGACCTCAAGCCCGGTTCGGCTACGCGGCCATTCTTTGGTGTGGAGCCGGCACTGGTCGATCCCGAAGGTAACGAACTGCAAGGGGTGGCCAGCGGCAACCTGATTATCAAGCGTTCCTGGCCCAGCCAGATTCGTACCGTGTATGGCGATCACCAGCGCCTGATCGACACCTATTTCAGCGCCTACAAGGGTGCGTACTTCACCGGTGACGGCGCACGCCGTGACGAGGATGGTTACTACTGGATCACCGGCCGGGTGGACGATGTGCTCAACGTGTCTGGCCACCGCATCGGCACCGCCGAGGTGGAAAGCGCGCTGGTACTGCATGACTCCGTGGCAGAGGCGGCGGTGGTTGGCTGTCCGCATGACATCAAGGGTCAGTGCATTTACGCCTACGTCATGCCGATGCGCGGCATCACCCCCAGCGACGAACTGATCAAGGAGCTCAAGACCATTGTCGCCGAGCAGGTCGGCGCCTTTGCCAAGCCAGACTTCATACAGTGCACGCCGAGGCTGCCAAAGACCCGCTCAGGCAAGATCATGCGGCGGATTCTACGCAAGATCGCCTGCGACGAGCTGGATACCATTGGTGATATCTCGACCCTGGCCGACCCCAGCGTGGTCGAGGAACTGGTCAACCATCGGTTGAATCGCGCCTGAGACAACTTGTCCTGACCTGACCAGCCCTCTATGCTGTTGCCCTTTGGGAAACTGCACAGAGGGCTTTTTCATGCAAGACGTCGTAATCGTTGCCGCCACCCGTACCGCCATCGGTAGTTTCGCCGGGCAGTTCGCCACTATTCCCGCCCACGAATTGGGCGCCACGGTTATCCGCGCGTTGCTGGAAAAGACCGGCATTGATCCGGCCAGCGTCGACGAAGTCATTCTCGGTCAGGTGCTGACCGCCGGCTGTGGCCAGAACCCCGCGCGCCAGGCAGCCATCCATGCTGGCCTGCCCTATTCCGTCCCCGCGTTCAATCTGAACAAGGTCTGCGGCTCCGGCCTCAAAGCCTTGCATCTCGGCGCCCAGGCAATTCGCTGCGGCGATGCCGAGATCATCATCGCCGGTGGCCAGGAATCCATGAGCCTGTCGCCCCACCTGCTACCCTCCTCGCGTAGCGGGCAGCGCATGGGCCACGGCAAGTTGATCGACAGCATCATCCACGATGGCCTGTGGGATGCGTTCAACGACTATCACATGGGTATTACCGCCGAAAACCTGGTCGACCAGTACCAGATCAGCCGTGAGGAGCAGGATGCCTTCTCCGCCGCTTCCCAGCAAAAAGCCGTCGCTGCCCAGGCAGCCGGCTACTTCGACGCCGAGATTACCCCGGTCAGCGTGCCCCAGCGCAAGGGTGAAGCCCTGCAGATTAACAAGGATGAACAACCGCGCGCCGGCACCACCGCCGAATCACTCGGCAAGCTGCGCGGTGCATTCAAGAAGGACGGCAGCGTCACCGCCGGTAACGCCTCCAGCCTGAACGACGGCGCCGCGGCCGTGCTGCTGATGAGCGCGGGCAAGGCCAAAGAACTCGGCCTGCCAGTACTGGCGACCATCGCTGCCTACGCCAATGCCGGCGTAGACCCCGCGATCATGGGCATCGGCCCGGTATCGGCGACCCAGCGTTGCCTGAGCAAAGCCGGTTGGCAGCTCAGCGACCTGGATCTGATCGAAGCCAACGAAGCCTTTGCGGCACAGGCCCTGGCCGTCGGCAAGGAACTCCAGTGGGATGCCAGCAAGGTCAACGTCAACGGCGGCGCCATTGCCCTCGGCCACCCGATCGGCGCATCCGGCTGCCGGGTGCTGGTCACCCTGCTGCACGAAATGCTCCGCCGCGATGCGAAAAAAGGCCTGGCCACCTTGTGCATCGGTGGCGGCCAGGGCGTCGCGCTGGCACTGCAACGCGACTGACCGGGAACCGGCAGAAGTCATCTGCGCCTGCTACTCGGCAGCCTCGCTCAAGGGCTCCGGTAGTAGCGGCGGGCCGCCTTCCATGGACGTCAGATAGACCTGCCAGAGGTCATGCGAACGCTGAAGGGTCTGTTGCCGCATGCAGTCGCTGTGCATCAGCCCGCGAATGCTGCCTTCGCGCCATAATGCATAGACTGCGTCGCAATGCGCCTGACGATACGCGCTCCAGCTCTGCTGCGCAGCCTGCAGTGCCCTGAGCGCCTGCGGATCCGCAGCACAGCGCTGCTGGGCAGCCGCCAGATACACCTCCAGCTGCCCTTCCGCCTGCTGCACCTGGGTGTCGGCACACTGGTTGATCGCCAGGGTAGTGATCGCCCCGGCGCAGGCATCCTCTGCCATATCACTCGCGGCGCCGGCAGCCAGTGGCAGGCCGGCAAGCAGTAAGCCGGCGGCTAGATGTCGCCAGCCGTTCCCATATCCGTTCATTCTGCCGCCTCCCCGTTTGAACATTGTCAGGCTGCGGCTCAGATTGAGCGCCGCCAGCGGGGCGGGAAAACCCACCAACTGAGCAGCACCAGCACAGCAAAAAAACTGTAAGCCGTGATAAAGACCCAATCCGGCGCCTGGTAATAGAGCAATTGGTCGAACCAGTACGGGATAAAGCCGCCCGCGTAAGTGGCCGCACCAGCCTGATTGCGCAACCACATTTCCAGGGTGGTCAAGGGGCAGACCATGCCCAGCCAGGCTTCGGCTACCACCACCAGAATAGACGCCAGATGCAGCAGCCGAAACCACAGATTATTGACCCAGTGCCAACCGCACAGGTTGCCGACAATCACCAGCAGCAAGCCCAGGACCACGAACAGCACCAGACCCAGATGCAGCGTCAGCACCGCGTTGGCCAGCCAGGCGTAGAGCGTCTCGGAATCCATCTTGTCAGAGCCCCGGCAATTGCCCGGTAGCGGCCTCGGCGTCCAGCAATTGTTGCTCCAATGCTTCACGCAGGAGCAGCGCTATTGGCGCCGCCAGCGCACGCCGGAGAAAATCGGCATTAGGCGTTGTGCCGTGCCAGTAGCGGAAAATCTCGTCAACCGTCGGGTGCGCCGTTGTAACGGGCCTTACCTGAAGGCGATCGCCGACAGCCAGCGGCCCGGCTTGCAGCACCCGCACATACGCACCTCCACGACAGGCCTTGACGAACTGCTTGACGAACCCCGGGTTACCGACCCGCGCCGCCAAGACCGCACAGGGAACGCGTGGCGCGGTGACTTCCATCAATAAGGCGCCCACCTGCAGCCGGTCACCGACGCGCACCTGCGGCCACCACTGGCTAATGGTCAGATTCTCGCCAAAAAACCCTGGCTCGATGTCGCGCTGCAACTGCCCCGCCCACCAGTGCATATCGGCCTGGCTGTACAGATAGACGGCCTGGTCCGGCCCACCATGAAAACGCCGGTTGATAATCTCGTCACCCGGCAGGCCGTTGCCATCGATCAGCACAGAACCGTGCAGCGGCTGCTTGAACAGCCCGGTTTGCCGGGCTTTGCCGCCGACCACAAGGCTGCGCCGGCGCGCGGCGTTGATGGACACTATCCGGGGAGCTGAGTTAGCCATGGGGTACCTGCTGAAAAGCGTGGGACTGACTTGAGCCAGAACGCCATGCTGAACGCGACGCAACGCGCAAGGCAAGCATTTTCAGTCCGCTTCCGACTCTGCCTGGTCGCCGCGTTGCCAGGGCCAGTTGCCGGTCAGTTCTACTTCCAGAGTAAAGCTCAGGAAGGTCCGCACCAGCACGATCAATGCCAGCACCCCAATCGACTCGAAGGTCAGATCAATCGCCACGGTACGAATGATGTCGGCGGCGATCAGAAACTCCAGCCCGAGCAGGATCCCGTGCCCCAGGCGCTGGCGCACTTCACGGAAAATCCGCCCGGCGTTATAGCGCTGAATCGCATGCACGCCGGCTACGCCAATGGAATAGAGCGCAGCCAAGGCAATGATCCCCAGCCCCAGCACTTCGGTGACAAGTACCGTCCACTCTGCCGCCTGAATGACCCAATCTGCCACACTGCCTCCCGAGCCGAAGCGTATCGGCGCTGTATTCCTGCCATAATACCCGCAATCGTAACCGCGACCGACAGCGCTGCTGAACGTTGCATCCGCATCCAGTCTAGACTACCGCTCCCAGGGAACTTGCGTGCTTGCACGCAGCCTGAGGTAAACGAGAAATGGACCGTACACAAGGACATGAGTCATGGCCACTGCGCTACCGCCGTCTGCATCAGGGCAGCCCGTTTATATCATTGACGGAGCGCGAACGCCTTTTCTGAAGGCCGGGAGCCGCCGCGGCCCGTTTACGCCGGTGGATCTGGCCGTGCAATGTGGTCGCCCGCTGTTGCTGCGCCAGCCCTTTGCCCCGCAGGATGTCGACCAGGTGATCCTCGGCTGCGTCAACGTGATTGCCGAGGAAATGAATCCGGCCCGCGTTGCCGCCCTGCGCCTGGGCATGGGCGAAGCCATGCCCGCCTATACCGTGCAGATCAACTGCGGCTCGGGCATGCAGTCGATTGACACGGCCGCGCAGTACATTCGCAACGGCAGTGCCGACCTGATCCTGGCTGGCGGTAGCGAAGCGCTCAGTCACTCGCCGCTGCTGTTTTCCCCGCCGGCGGTGAAGTGGTTCACGCAACTGCAGAGCGCCAGCCATCTGCCAGCCAAACTGGCGACCCTGCTGCGTTTCAACGCGCGATTCCTCAAGCCGGACATCGGGCTGATCAAGGGTCTGACCGATCCGATCGTCGAATTGAACATGGGCCAGACCGCTGAAGTGCTGGCTCATCTGTTCAATATCAGTCGTGAGCAAGCCGACGCGTATGCCCTGAGCAGCCATCAGCGCCTGGCCCAGGCGCAGGCACAGGGCTGGCTGGATAACGAGGTAATTGCCGCCATCACGCCCCAGGGCGAGATTCTCAAGGTCGACGATGGCGTGCGCCCCGATAACAGCCTGGAAGCGCTGGGCACACTCAAGCCGGTGTTCGAGCGGCCCTATGGCAAGGTCACCGCCGGCAACAGTTCGCAGATCACCGACGGCGCCTCCTGGGTCATTCTGGCTTCCGAGCAGGCCGTGCTGAAATACAATCTCAAGCCGCGCGCGATCATCGTCGACAGTCACTGGGCGGCACTGGACCCGGAAATCATGGGCCTGGGCCCGGTACTGGCCGGCAGCGCACTGCTCAAACGCCACCATTACAGCATGCAGGACATCGATCTGTGGGAGCTGAACGAAGCGTTCGCCGCCCAGGTACTGGCCTGTCAGGCCGCCTGGGACGATGCCGACTTCAGCCGCCGCGTGCTCGGCCTGGATCGCCCGCTGGGGCGCATCGACCCCAAACGCCTGAACATCGATGGCGGCGGCATCAGCCTCGGCCATCCGGTGGCGGCCAGCGGTAATCGCATCGTGCTGCACCTGATCAACGCGCTGCACCGCAAAGGCCTCAAGCGCGGTATCGCCACTGAATGCATCGGTGGCGGCCAGGCTGGCGCCATGCTGATCGAAACGGCCTAGGAGCCAAACCATGACAGGACCCGTCTACAGCGCACTAAATGACCGCCGTATGGAACTCGGCCCCTTTGGCAATGCCACCCAGTTGCTGCATCGTTCGGCAATCCACAAACGCTGGAGCCATTGGCACCTGGCCCGCGATGCCAGCGACGTCGCCTGGTTGTTGCTGGACAAGGCCGGCGCCAGTACCAACGTCCTGTCCGAGGACGTATTGCGCGAACTGGGCGAGGTGCTCGCCAGTCTGCAGGACGAGATGCCGCGCGCCCTGGTGATCCGCTCAGCCAAGCCGGGCAGTTTCTGCGTCGGCGCGGATATCAGCGAATTTCGACAGTTGCATAACGAGCGCGATGTCATCAACAAGCTCAGCGACGCCCACATTCTCATCCAGCAACTGGCCGACCTGCCCTGCCCGACCATTGCCGTGATCCACGGCGCCGCCCTGGGCGGCGGCCTGGAGCTGGTGCTGTGCTGCGACTATCGTCTGGCGATTCCCGGCGCCAGCTTTGGCCTGCCGGAAATTCTCCTCGGCCTGCACCCAGGCCTGGGCGGCAGCGCCCGGCTACCGGCGCTGATCCCGCCGCTTGAGGCGATGCAGATGATGCTCACCGGCAAGACCACCTTTGACCGCAAGGCGCTGAGCCTGGGTTTGATCGATCGCCTGGTGGAAGAGCGGCATCTGCACGGCGCATTGGAGGATGCCATCCATGGCAAACTGCAGCGCCAGCGCAGTGACTGGCGCGCACAGCCGTTCCTGTATGGCTGGGTCCGCCAGCTGGTCGGTCGGCGGATGCGCGCAGCAGCCGCCAAGCAGGCGCCGCCACAGCATTACCCGGCACCCGAGGCGCTGATCAGTCTGTGGGAAAAGCACGCCGGCAACCCCGGTAACATGCTGCACGCGGAATTGCTGTCCTTCGCCAAACTGATGAACACGCAAGCTTCGCGCAATCTGGTGCGGGTGTTTTTCCTGCGCGAGAAGCTCAAGGAGCAGGGCAAATCGAAAAGTTTGTCCAGCGATGCGATCAAGCATCTGCATGTGATCGGGGCCGGCGTAATGGGCGCCGACATCGCCGGCTGGGCTGCGCTGCAAGGGTTGCGGGTGAGCCTGCATGACACCTGTCCGGAGTCTATCGCCAGTGCCATCGGCCGCACCAGCAAACTCTGCCAGAGCAAGCACCTGTCTAGCGCCGAGACCCGTGACGTACTCGACCGGCTGATACCCGACCCGGATAACCGCGGCGTCGAACAGGCCGATCTGGTCCTGGAAGCCTTGCCCGAAGATCGCGAGCTGAAGCTGACAATCCTCACTGCCGTCGAACCGCGCCTCAGGCCTGGCGCGGTCCTCGCCAGCAACACCTCCAGCATCATGCTCGAGGATCTGCGCGGCGAGCTGTCGGACCCCACCCGGCTGGTCGGGATTCACTTCTTCAATCCCGTGGCGAAGATGCAGCTGGTCGAGGTGGTTTTCCATTCGGTCATCAATGCGACTATTTTCCGCCGTGCCCGGCAGTTTGTTGATCAGTTGGGCAAGCTGCCTGTGCCAGTGGCCAGCGCGCCGGGCTTTCTGGTCAACCGCGTACTCACGCCCTATCTGCTGGAAGCCCTGTGCCTGTTGGATGAAGGCGTACCCGCCGAAGCCATCGATCAAGTGGCAATCAACTTCGGCATGCCCATGGGGCCGATCGAGCTGGCTGACCAGGTCGGGCTGGACCTGTGCCTGGGGGTAGCCGACATGCTCCGCGAACGCGTCAACCCGGATCAACCGGAAGCACCGGAGTGGCTGCGCAGCAAGGTCGAAAAGGGCCATTTGGGCCGCAAGTCCGGCAAGGGCCTGTACGCCTGGAAAGACGGAAAAGCGAAAAAAAGCAGCCCACGCAAAGCGGCGCCGCCAGAGACCCTCGATCGCCTGCTACTGCCCATGCTCAACGCTTGCATGGCCTGCCTGCGCGAAGAAGTGGTCGCCGATGCCGAACTGCTCGACGCTGCGCTGATTTTCGCTACTGGCTTTGCGCCGTTCACCGGTGGGCCGCTGCACTACGCCCGTCAGCGCGGTATCGACGACGTGGTTAACCGGCTCAAGGAACTGCAGCGCGATCACGGCGCGCGGTTCGCGCCCGATCCCGGCTGGGGCGAGGGCTTGCTAGAGCCGATCACGGCGAGCTAACAGCGGAGCGTGCCGGGGCTGTCTGGCCTTGGCCCGGTTGTTGTACCCGTATCCGGGTCATGGATGACGTCCTGCGGCCCGGACACCCAGTCAAGCCCCGGAAGCAGCGCGGCTGATCACTGAGATTGCCTATACGCGCAGTGGCTGACGCAGGGGCTGCATCTGCCGCTATAATCGGGCGCATGAGACTAGACCGCCTGATCAGTAACCATAGCCAATACAGCCCACGCAGCACACGACTGCTGATTGCCGAGGGGCGGGTGCAGGTCAACGCGCAGGTGGTACGCGATGCGCGCATGGACATTGATCGCTTCATGATGGTGAGCCTGGACGGCACGCTGCTCAAACCGCCCACAGCGGCACACTACCTGATGCTGCACAAACCGATGGGCTACCTCAGCGCCACCAGCGATCCGCTGCACGCCACCGTCATGCAACTGCTGCCGGAAGCCCTGCGCCCGCTGCTGCACATTGCTGGACGCCTGGACCGGGGCAGCTCCGGGCTGCTGATTCTGACCAACGATGGGCTGTGGTCACGCCGTCTGACCGCACCCGAGATCAAGATTCCCAAGGTCTACCGTATCACCACCGCAGAACCGATTTCGGCCGACACGTCCGCGCGCTTTGCCCAGGGTATCTATTTCGCCTTCGAAGATCTGACCACCTCACCCGCCCAACTGGACCGCCTGGGCCCATGCGAAGCGCGACTGACCATCTACGAAGGCCGCTACCATCAGGTCAAACGCATGTTCCACGCCGTGGGTAATCGCGTGTTAACGCTGCACAGGGAAAGCATGGGCCGCATCGT
>JAWOGT010000310.1:0-8110 GCA_046496585.1 Halopseudomonas sp. | reverse complement strand
ATACGCTCGGCCTGCCGCACGACCAATACATGCCGGATGACCTGTATGCGGCGCGGCGTGACAAGCCTGACCAGATGCTTTTTGCGGTTGAACAATACCGCATTACCCTCGGCACCGAGTACCGGCCCAATGCCTTGCCTGCGCCGCAGTCTACGGGCGTCTGGGTGTTTCTCGAAGGCCGGACGTTGATTGCCGGGAGCCCGGTGCAGCAGGCCCGTATCGCCTTTGTCGAGGCGGGAAGCAAGCCGCGCCCGGCCAGGCTCGAGAGCACAACGCAGACCCTGCATATCGAATATCCGTTAGCCCATCTGGAGACGCTGATGCGCCTGCTCGAGCGCGACAGTCCGGCCTTTGTTCAAGCGCGGTTTTATGGCAACGGGACGATTTGGGCGGATGTGCATGGCGGCGACTAGTGAGTACGCAGTGGCCTGGGTACAATGCCGGCTTTGTTATCTGCTGAGTTGGAGGTAAGGGTGCGTAAAGATAAAGAAAAGGTGATCGGCGAGCCGATGACCGATGAACAAGTAGCGGCCTTCCTGCAGGCGCGGCCCTATGCGGGGGAATCGATTGAGCAGCATATGCTCACGCGTGCCTACCGCGGTTTGCGCGTGCAGGACTTCGAGCGCTTTGTGGCGCTGTTCAAGGCGCAGGGCTTTGATCTGGAGGCCACTGACGCAGATGGCCAGACTTTTTTGCAGGCTATCTGCGGTCATGCCCAGGCAGACGCTTATGTAGAGGTGCTCAGGGCCGCTGGTGCCAAGGGCTGAGCAGGGGGCGAATCCTCAGCCGCGGCTGAGGCGCTGGTGAGTCGGTCAGCGCGTCGCGGGGCAGGGGGTGTCCGAGCCAGAATGGATTGAGTGCGTTGACCGGTACCCACTGTCCCGTATCGGGGCAGTGGTCCAGAGCCCAGAGTGCCAGGCATTTGCCATCGGCATCCAACTGGGCAAAAAAGCGTGCCGAGGGTCGCGGGCGCTTGAAAAGTCTTGATATGAGCATGGCTGTCCTCCAATCCAGCCCCTAGTATGCGTGCGCACTATGTCAGTAATGTGATGCCCGCGGCCTCACCGTTAACGGCGGAACCGGCGTATGCTGAGCAGGTCCAAACTGCCAGTATCGACACTGTTTTGTGGTAGTTTCATTGATCATTTTTCAGGAGAGTTGAATATGCTTAATCGTCTGGCAATGTTGGCCGTTGCCGGGGCCGCTCTGGTTCTGGTTGGCTGCGCGCACAGCCCACAACAACTCAATGTGCAGCCTCAGGTGCAGGTCCCGCTCAATCCGGTTGCCAACGCGCAACCGGTGGTAGTGGTGGTTCAGGACACCCGTCAATCCAAGGTGCTGGGCACACGGGGTGGCATGTACCCGGACTCGAGTAACATTACCATCAGCGATCAGGCGCTGCCGCAGATCAAACAGCAGGTTGAGCAGTCCTTGCGCCAGTTGGGCTTTAATGTCGTTGCTGAGGGTACACCCAACGCCAATCGCCTGACCGTCAGCCTCGCCGAGTTGCGCTATCAGTCGCCGACGTCCTCCACCTATGTCACCGAAGCGGATATCGGCGCCACTTTTGCGGCCGAGGCGCGCGGGATGAACAAGCAGTATCAGGGACGTTATGGCGCATCGGCCAATCACCGCTTTGGCTACGCACCGAATCAGGCGACCAATACCCGCCTGGTCACCGAGGTAATGAGTGATGCCCTGACGCGCGTGTTCAAGGATCCCGAGATCCTTCGCGTGTTGCAGCAGTAAGCACTGCAGGCGAGACTAAAAATCCCGATCGGCCTGCGCCGATCGGGATTTTTACTATCAGGTGGCGGGTTTTTCTGCCGGCGCGTCATGCAGCATCTCATCGTGCTCCGCCATGTTCCAGGGCAGGTTGCCGGGGGATATATGCAGGAAGTGCAGGTATTTTTCAAAGTGGTCGAGAATATCGCCGATCAGCTCCTGCTGATCATAGCCATACACATCGTAAGTCTGGCCACCACGGCGCAGGAATACCTCGGCGCGGTAATAGAACTCCTCGGGATCATCGGGGCGATTCATTTCCGGAAAGGCGAAGCTGGGGCGTGCGTATTCACGCATGCGGATCTCGTAGATAAAGTCCGCCTCGCCTTCCTTGATGATCTCGATATACACGCGGCCATGCTCGGCATCGGCCTGCACTTGCGCCGTCCAGCCTTGCTCGATCATGTTCTGCTGCAGGCCCTGCATGGCCTCTAGCGCAACGCCGTTGATGAACGCCTCCACCTTGGCCTTGTTCGGGAAGTTGACGATCCCGGCAAGGCGTTTCTTCCACGCGGTGGTCGGGTTGCCGGTATGGTGCCGGGTAGCCTGCATGGGATGCAGCAGGCTCTGATCACGGTGGCCCTCAATAACCAAGGCGCGCCACATACCAATGGCCGCAATGATCATGATGATCGAGAACGGCAAGGCACTGGCGATAGTCATGGTCTGCAGTGCGCTAAGGCCGCCGGCCAGGAGCAGTACCGAGGCCACCACGCCTTCGAGTATTGCCCAGAATGCGCGCTGCCAGGCAGGCGTGTGCATCGCCCCGCCGGAGGCCAGTGAGTCGATCACCAGCGACCCGGAGTCGGAGGAGGTGACAAAGAAGGTGGTGATCAGGATGACCGTGATGAACGACACGATCGAGGTTAGCGGCAGGCGTTCATAGAGCTTGAACAGGGCGATGGCGGTATCGTTCTGCACCTCGGTGATCAGTGCGGTATAGCCTTCGTTCATGATCAGGTGCAGCGCGGTATCGCCAAAGATCGAAAACCACAGGAAGGTGAAGATGGTGGGTACCAGCATCACACCCATGACGAACTGACGGATGGTGCGGCCGCGGCTGATCTTGGCGATAAACAGCCCGACAAAGGGTGCCCAGGCGATAGTCCAGCCGAAAATGAACAGCGTCCAGTTGCCGATCCAGTCACCGCGGCTATAGGCCTGCAGGTTAAAGGTGCGCTCGACGATGTTGTTCAGGTAGCTGCCGGTATTCTGCAGAAAGGTTTCCAGAATCATGATCGACGGGCCGACGGCAAAAACGAAGATCATCAGTGCTATGGCCAGCCCCATATTCAGGATTGACAGGTTCTTCACGCCCTTGTCCAGGCCGGCAACGACCGAGATCAGTGCCAGGGCGGTAATCACCGCGATGGCGATGATCTGCACCGTCACGTTCACCGGGATACTCGGCCACAGGTAATTCAAGCCGGCGTTGATTTGCGACACCGACAGGCCGAGGGTGGTCGCAATACCGAACAGGGTACCGAGGATGGCGAACACATCCACGGTATGACCGATGGGGCCGTAGATGCGGTCACCGATCAACGGGTAGAGCGCGGAGCGCATCGACAGCGGCAAGCCATGTCGAAAGGAGAAATACGCCAGGACCAGGCCGACCAGACCGTAAATGGCCCAGATATGAAAACCCCAGTGGAAGAACGCGATCTGCATGGCCTGCTTGGCCGCATCGACAGTTTCAGCGGCGCCAGCCGGCGGGGCTGCGTAGTGCAGCACTGGCTCGGCCACGCCGAAGAATAGCAGCGCGATCCCGTAACCGGCGGAAAACAGCATGGCAAACCAGGCGGGAAAGCTGTATTGCGGTTCCGAGTGATCCGGCCCGAGCTTGATGTTGCCCCATTTGCTGAAGGCGATCACAACAATAAAAATCAGGAACATCGCCACCGCCAGCATATAAAACCAGCCGAAAGTGGTGGTGATATAGGCCAGGGTGCTGCTGAAAAGCTCCCCTGCCAGCTCTGGGCTGCTGATGGTGCCGATCACCAGCAGCAAGGTAATGATCACCGCAGGGGCAAATACCGGGATCAGTATCGTGTTGTTCCAGAGGCGTTTTTTTTCAGTCATGGTGCGGTCCTTCGGTCTGTTGGCTGAATCGAGGCCAGGTATGCAGGGGATAGGGAGGAAGAAGCGATAATCTTGGACCTGTTGTTGGCTTGAATACGAAGCAATACAGACACCTGAGGCACGCAGTTGTTCCGGGTCATGGCGACAGAACGCCGATATTGCTAAAACTGCTTAACTGTCGTCCTCGTCGCACAGGGTCAGGCGCACGCGGGCCACACCGCGCTGAAGCATGCCGAGCTCCAGTGCGGCTTGGCGTGACAAGTCGATTATCCGGTTGCCGACGAAGGGTCCGCGATCATTGATGCGTACGACGGTTTCCTTGCCGTTATACAGGTTGGTCACGCAAATGCGCGTGCCAAAGGCCAGGCTGGGATGCGCCGCAGTCAGTTGGGTCTGATCGTAGCGTTCGCCATTGGCGGTGTGCCGGCCATGCAAACGCGCGGCGTAGTAGGAGGCGCGACCAGTTTCCTGCCAGATGGCGTCCTCTATATCCTCGACGGCATCGCTGATATCCGCCACGCCCACGGGGGTGACGGATAGTAGTAAAGGTACTGCCAGCACGACAATCCAGCGCATGACAACGCTCCAATAGGCGAACGGCAGCTGATCGACGAAAAGATAGCTCAGCTGCCGCACACTCTCAGCCCTGCAGTTTTTGGCGCAGCAGCGCATTAACCTGCTGTGGATTGGCCTTGCCCTTGGACGCCTTCATGGCCTGGCCGACAAAAAAGCCGAACATCTTGCCGCGCTTGTTTTCATCGCTGGCACGATATTGCTCGACCTGTTCGGCGTTGGCCGCCAGCACCTCATCAAGCATGGCTTCAATCGCGCCGCTGTCGGTGACCTGTTTCAGGCCCTGGGCTTGAATGATCTGATCGGCATTGCCTTCTCCGGCGGCCATGGCTTCAAACACCATCTTGGCAATCTTGCCGGAAATGGTGTTGTCCTGGATCCGTGCAATCATGCTGCCCAGCTGCTCGGCACTGACCGGCGATTGCTCGATATCCAGATCCGCCTTGTTCAGCAGGCTGGACAGGTCGCCCATCACCCAGTTGGCCGCCAGCTTGGCATCGCCGCAGACGCGCTGCACGGCTTCGAAGTAATCCGCCAGTTCACGCTGGGCGGCCAGCACGCTGGCATCGTAGGCGGAAAGCCCGAACTGGCTTTCAAAGCGCTCGCGCTTCTGCTGGGGCAGTTCTGGCAGTTCAGCGCGGACCTGTTCGATAAACGCCGGCTCGATTACCACCGGCAGCAGGTCGGGGTCGGGGAAGTAACGATAGTCGTTGGCTTCCTCCTTGCTGCGCATGGAGCGGGTTTCGTCCTTGTTCGGGTCATACAGACGGGTTTCCTGGGTGACCTTGCCGCCGTCTTCGATCAATTCGATCTGGCGCTGCACCTCGGTATTGATCGCCTTCTCGATAAAGCGGAAGGAGTTGACGTTTTTGATCTCGCAGCGGGTACCGAACTCGGTCTGGCCCTTGGGCCGAATGGACACATTGCAGTCGCAGCGCAGTGAGCCCTCGGCCATGTTGCCGTCGCAGATGCCTAGATAGCGGACCAGCGAGTGGACGGTCTTGGCGTAAGCTACGGCTTCCTTGGCACTGCGCATGTCCGGTTCGGAGACGATCTCCAGCAACGGGGTGCCGGCGCGGTTCAGGTCGATGCCGCTCATGCCGTGGAAGTCTTCATGCAGGCTCTTGCCCGCGTCCTCTTCCAGATGCGCACGGGTCACCCCGACGCGCTTGATGGTGCCGTCATCGAGGGTGATGTCGAGAAAGCCCTTGCCGACAATCGGCAGATCCATCTGGCTGATCTGGTAGCCCTTGGGCAAATCCGGGTAGAAATAGTTCTTGCGCGCGAACACGCTGGTCATGCCGATCTCGGCATCAATCGCCAGGCCGAACTTGACCGCGTTGCGCACCGCCTGGGCATTCAGCACCGGCAGGGTGCCGGGCATGCCCAGATCGATCAGGCTGGCCTGGGTGTTGGGCTCGGCGCCGAACGCGGTGGCGCTACCGGAGAAAATCTTCGAAGCGGTGGTGAGCTGGGCGTGGATTTCCAGCCCGATTACGATTTCCCATTGCATAGTCTGTTCTCAATCCTCTCAGTAGCCGGCCGGCGTGCGGCTGTGCCAGTCGGTAACCTGCTGATACTGGTGCGCGATGTTCAGCAGGCGCGCCTCGCTGAAGTACGGGCCGAGCAGCTGCATGCCCAGCGGCAGGCCGTTGGCAAAGCCCGCCGGTAGCGCAATGCCGGGGACGCCGGCGAGGTTGGCAGTGATGGTATAGATGTCGGTGAGATACAGGCTGACCGGATCATCGATCTTCTCGCCAATCTTGAATGCCGGCGTCGGCGAGGTGGGGCAGAGAATCACGTCGACCTGCTGGTAGGCGGCGATGAAGTCGTTCTTGATCAGGCGGCGGATCTTTTGCGCCTGCAGATAGTAGGCATCGTAGTAGCCGGCGGACAGCGCATAGGCGCCGACCATGATCCGGCGCTTGACTTCGGCGCCAAAGCCTTCCGCGCGCGAGCGCTTGTACAGGTCGGTCAGGTCGGCCGGGTTGTCGCAGCGATAGCCGAAGCGGACACCGTCAAAACGTGACAGGTTGGAGGAGGCTTCGGCCGGCGCGATGACATAATAGGCCGGGATCGCCAGTTCGGCATTCGGCAGGCTGATGTCCTTGATCTCGGCGCCCAGTGCCTGGAATTGTTTGACCGCGGCCTGGATGGCGTCGGCAGTAGCCGCGTCCAGACCGCTGGCGAAATACTCCTTTGGCAGACCGATGCGCAAGCCCTTGAGTGAATCATTCAGGCTGGTGCTGTAGTTGGCGACCGGCTGATCAACGCTGGTGGAGTCCTTGCTGTCGAATCCGGCCATGACCTGCAGCATCAGCGCGCAGTCTTCAGCGCTGCGCGCCATCGGGCCACCCTGATCCAGGCTGGAGGCATAGGCAATCATGCCCCAGCGCGATACCCGGCCGTAGGTCGGCTTCAGGCCAGTCAGCGCAGTAAAGCCGGCGGGCTGACGGATCGAGCCGCCGGTGTCGGTGCCGGTAGCCGCGGCGCACAGGCGCGCGGCAACCGCGGCTGCCGAACCGCCCGACGAGCCGCCGGGTACGTGTTCGATGTTCCACGGGTTACGCGTCGGGCCGTAAAAGCTCGACTCGGTGGAGGAGCCCATGGCGAACTCATCCATGTTGGTCTTGCCCAAAGTCACCGCGCCAGCGGCGATAAAGCGCGCGGTCACGGTCGATTCATAGGGCGCGATAAAGTTGTCGAGCATCTTCGAGCCACAGCTGGTGCGCAGACCCTGGGTACAGAACAGGTCCTTGTGCGCCAGCGGGATACCGGTCAACGCTGTGGCGCTGCCATCGGCCAGGCGCAGGTCGGCCGCCTTGGCCTGACTCAGGGCCAGCTCCGGGGCCAGGGTAATAAAGCTGTTGAGCGTGCCATCGAACTGCTCGATGCGCTTGAGGTAGTGCTCGGTCAGCTCGACGCTGGAGATCGTTTTGCTGTGCAGGGCCTGTGATAGCTCTGCCAGAGTTTTCTCATGCATGGGGAATTCTTCTCGTGTCTTGGCCAGTACCGCGCTGGTATGTCGCGTTATGTGATCAGCGCTATTCGATAACCGTTATTCAATAACCCTGGGCACCAGATACAGCCCGGCCTCTGTGGCGGGGGCAATGGCTTGATAGGTGTCGCGCTGATTGGTTTCGGTCACTTCGTCACAGCGCAGCCGCTGGGTGGTTTCCAGCGGGTGGGCCAGCGGCGTCACACCCTG
This sequence comes from Halopseudomonas sp., assembly GCA_046496585.1. Lineage (GTDB taxonomy): Bacteria > Pseudomonadota > Gammaproteobacteria > Pseudomonadales > Pseudomonadaceae > Halopseudomonas. Next base: position 462 of record JAWOGT010000310.1, on the reverse strand, counting down.
GGTATCCACGGCCTGCATTTTGTCGATCAGATCCAGAATGCCGGACAATTTTGCGGTGGTGGCCAGCATATCCTCTTCATTCAGAGCGATTCTGGCCAGGTGGGCGATTTTTTCCACCTCTGTACGGTCTAAAGCCATTGCGTTGTTCTCCGTGAACCTGGGCTGGTGCGACTAAATGTACCCGATGTGCTGTACATAAGGTGGATATTGTCGTGAAAAACCAGACAAAGGAGTGAATTTACCACACACGTGCCTTGCCCAAAAACCCCGCCGTTGTTAGAGTTGCGGCACCTTCGGAAGTACCGATCAGTTACCTGCGCATTCACGCTGTCCTGCCAGTCTTATTGTCCCAATGAGCCTGTTGGGGCGTAAGCCAAAACGCCAAGCAGGTTGCTTATCAGTGTTTCTCCTACGATTAACCCACGCGTCCTTAGGGTGTATTTAACGCATGTTCAAAAAAAT
>JAWOGT010000135.1:0-10629 GCA_046496585.1 Halopseudomonas sp. | reverse complement strand
CCTGGTGGTCGTTAGCATTCAAAAAAGCCCCTTAATTAAGGGGCTTTTTTGTGCCTGAGCAGCTGTGTGTAACGGCGGGGAAACAGTTTATGCCGCTAATAAGCTCGTTGGCACCGGTTGTATCGTTATTGAAACACTCCCTGCTGATACAAACCCCTCAGCTGACCCTTGTTCTTCGCCGCCTCAACGGTATATGTAACCTCACTGAGACATTCACTCTCAGGTACCTCTGGCATAAGCGGCTAACCCCTTGTTATGCATAGACTCATGTAAAGCGGCATGGAGTCTGCATGCATGGGTAGCGCTAGCATGCAGTCGCCACAGGGACAAGGGACAAGGAACATGAAGCAGGCGAACGACTCAGGATGGATAGGTTGTATAGCCGTAGCTGGCATGAGCGCGCTGGCCGTCCCTGGCCTGTTGGTCGCCGTCGTCGGCGACCAACAGGCCAGCCAACTACAACCCCACGCCGCCGTTCGCCCACCCGTCGTACCGGATCCCAATCCGCGCGTTGTCAACCAAAAACCCAGTACCTATGTCGGTGAAGATCTGCACATGCGCAGCGTGGCTGATGAATTGAGTGACAGCGATTTTGCTGCTGTGACGAGTGGTACCCGCAAGACTCAGCAGCTGCTGTCGCCAGCAGTGCAGGGCCGGCAATCCAGCGCATCCGGCCTGCTCAATCACGCGAGTGTGCCAGGCAATAACCCAGAGGGGCACTCCGGCAGCGTACTTGGCAATATCGACGGGCAGGTCAATCGCAGCATGGAGCAAGGTTTGCGTCCCCCACAACTTCTCCGGAGGCCATAACATGAACTTCCCCAATCTGGTAATTGCTGTTGCTGTCGGACTGTTGCTCGGGTCCGCAGCCGCACTGGGTGAAATGGCTGCCCATGCTGACATCCACTTCCGTGGCAAGGGCTATAACGGTGCGATGATGCCCAACCAGGCCGCTGGCACCGGCCAACGGCAGATCAGCATTGACGATCAGGCCTTTGCCGACACTCGTGGTGCGGTGCAGCTGAACCAGAGTGCCGGGGCAGGGAACCATATGGTTAATAGTCTCGGCATGCGGATCATGTATTGATCCAATGCTGCCTGCCTGAACGCAAGGAAATTTCACACGAAAGGAGATTCGCCATGAAGACTCAAAAACTGCTGACACCACTGGCCATGGCCATGGTTGCACTCCTGTCCGTTGGCGCTTACGGCGGTGTCAAGGTTGCCGCGGGCGACGACAATCCGCGAGCCAATGCTGCCCCTATTGCTATTGCCGGCTCGGGCTTTGTATACGGAAGCGCTTCTGCTCAGGCCGTCATCAATGCGTGCCAGAGCCGGAACAAGGCTTTGACCAACTACGGCGTGCCAAATAATGTGTCGCTGACTTATTTGGCCGAGGGCGAATCGGGTAACCTGGACATCCATATTGCTGCCGGCAACAGCAATCAGCCAAAGAACTATATGGCTGTTGAGTCTTCTGAAACGGTCTATACCGCTGGGGCCAATGTGGATACCTATCAGGATTCCAATCACATCGCCATCGCCAGTAACACCCCTCGGTGCGATCGCCAATGGCTTTAAGCCATTCCCACCCACCAGGACAACGCCGGTAGTCTCTTACTACGTCTGAGTCTGCCATCGCACGTTGCACTGCCATCACAGAATCTGGTGGCGGTGCAGCATGCGATAGAGCGTTGGACGTGAGATGCCCAGCGTTTCGGCGACCCGGCACATGTTGTCCGGGTGGATGGTCAGCGCATCCTGCAGGGCCTGCTGTTCTGCGCGCAGGATATACTTCTCCAGTCGGTCAGCAATTTTGACGCTTTCCTGGGCTGCGGCCAGACCGAGGTCGGCAGGCTCTATCGTGCGACCCTCAGCCAGTACCATGCCGCGGCGCACTCGATTGGCCAGTTCGCGCACATTGCCTGGCCATTGGTGCTCAAGCATGGATTTTATCGCCATGGCGCTGAAGGGGCGCGGTTTGCGGCCGACCTCACCGGCATAGGTCTGGGCAAAGTGCCGGGCGATCAGATCAATATCTGCACTGCGTTCGCGTAATGGCGTTGTGTGGATTTCGAGCACATTCAGACGGTAATACAAGTCTTCGCGGAAGCCGCCGTCGACGATGGCGGATTCAAGGTTGATATGCGTTGCCGCGACAACCCGCACATCAACGTTGATCGGTTGATTGCCACCCACCCGCTCGATCTGCATTTCCTGCAGAAAGCGGAGCATATTGGCTTGTAGCTCCAGCGGCAGGTCGCCGATCTCATCGAGGAACAGAGTGCCGCCATTGGCTGCCTCTATTCGACCGATCTTGCGCTGGTGGGCGCCAGTGAAGGCGCCTTTCTCATGGCCAAACATCTCCGACTGGATCAATTGATCCGGGATGGCGCCACAATTCACCGCGACAAAGGGCTTGCCTGCTCGACCGGACTTCCAGTGCAGTGCGCGGGCCACTAGCTCTTTGCCGGTGCCGCTTTCACCGCGAATCAGTACCGGCGAGTCAGTGCTGGCAAAACGGGCAACCAGCTTACGCAGTGCCTTGGCTGACGCAGTTGTACCCAGCAGCTCGTGATCTTCTTTAACTGCGGAATGCAGATTGAGCTTGCGCAGGCGCGACATGCCACAGGCACGCCCCAAGGCCGCTTGCATGCGTTGGAAGTCAAACGGCAGAGTGTAGAAATCAAAAAACCACTCGCTGACAAAAGCCCGCATGGCCTTACTGTCTTTGACATCCCGATCGATCACGGCAATCCATTCGCCACCGCTCTGGCGAATAATCCGCTTGAGCAATTCCTGTTGGTGCAGGTGGCTATCGAGCAGGTGGATCACGCCGACATCACAGTCTTTGCCAGCCGCATGGTTGAGACTGCTGTTCTCGACTTGCCAGCCAGTCTGGGACAGATTGTTCAACAGGTTGCTCCATTCGGCGGATGTATCCACCACCAGAAGCTTTTTCGCATCCGTATCGTTTTTCCCTAGCATCCTCGCTCCTTCAAACTCTTTCACGCTCCCAACCTGCATGGTCCATTAGATAAGGGGTATCACCGCGTGACTTGCCAAAAGCCTAGCACATGGATGTGGAACGTCTGACCTAACTGGATTTATTTTTGAGCCTGGTTCAATAAGCCCTTTATCCCCCAAGCGGGGGGTAAAAGAATCGACCAGCTGCCCCTAGGATCAAACTCAGTTTGGTTCGTTTGCAGACTATTCGGGGTTCAGCCATGCCACTCATCGCGGTCAATAATACCCAGCTGTATTATCAACGCCAGGTCAGTAGCGGCAAGCCGGTACTGGTGCTCAGCCACTCACTTTTTTTTGATCACAGCATGTTCGCACCCCTGGCCGCCGAGTTAGCCGATGCCTTCGACGTGATCAGTTACGATCACCGCGGCCAGGGCAAGAGCGACCGGGCGGGCCCGGTGGATATGGATACCTTGGCAGATGACGCCGCTGCCTTGATTACGGCCCTTGAAGTAGCACCCTGCTATTTTGCCGGTAATTCGATGGGCGGCTTTGTTGCCTTGCGCCTGGCTGCGCGCCATCCCGAGCTGCTCGCTGGCTGCATTGTCATGGGCAGCAGCGCCGATCTGGAGCATCAGTTGCCCACCTTTGAACCGCTGGTGGAGTCACTATCCGATCAGGGTACGCAGGCGCATATCGATACGCTGATGCATATCATGTTCGGCGACCGTAGCTTGAGCGATACCGGCAGTAGCGGGCTGATTGCGCACTGGCGCGAGTACATGCTGGCCCTGGATAAGGATATCGGCGCGGCCGCGCGGGCGGTGATCCACCGCGGCAGCATGCTGCCCGAACTGCACGCCCTGCAAGTGCCCTTGCTGGTACTGGCCGGAGAGCAGGATCATGCCTATTCGATCGCCGACTCTGAACACATAGTCAAAGCCAGTGGCCAGGGAGAGTTGCATGTGGTGACCGCTGCGGGCCATTCAGTGGCGTTGGAGCAGCCGCAGCAGGTAGCCCGGTACATACGCCAGTTCGCCGCCCGGTAAGCCAGTCAGGGCTACAAGACGCAGCTTCAGACGCTTCATATCAACCGTCACAAGGACAATAATAACAATGAGACATTCACTGTTGTGGGCAGGTGCACTCATGTGCGGCCTGCTGAATGGGCAGGTTGCCCAGGCCGCGCAGGTCGATGACACCGCCCTGCGTGCAGCGCCGGCCGAGGGCACTCAGTGGCTGAGCCACGGGCGCACCTGGTCCGAACAACGTTACAGCCCGCTGACCGGCATCAATGCGCAGACGGTCGACAAGTTGGGCCTGGCCTGGTCCATCGATCTGGACAACAACCGTGGGCTGGAAGCCACGCCCTTGTACAGCGATGGAGTGCTTTACACGTCCTTGTCATGGAGCCGCGTCCTGGCCGTCGATGCCGGTACCGGCAAGGTGCTCTGGAGTTTTGATCCGCAGGTCAACAAGGCCAAGGGTCGGCATGCCTGCTGCGATGCGGTCAATCGGGGCGTTGCGCTGTGGCAGGGCAAGGTCTACGTCGGTACGCTGGATGGTCGCCTGATCGCGCTGGACGCCAAGACCGGCAAGCCGGTCTGGAGCGAGCAGACCACGGACAATAGCCAGCCGTACACCATCACCGCCGCGCCGCGCATCGTCAAAGGCCTGGTCATGATTGGCAACGGCGGCGCCGAGTTTGGTGTGCGCGGTTATTTTTCGGCCTATGACGCCGAGACAGGTGAGATGAAGTGGCGCTTTTACACGGTGCCGGCGGATCCCTCCCAGCCGGTCGAACATCCGGAGCTGGCTGAAGCAGCGAAGACCTGGAGCGAGCAGACCGATTGGTCGCTCGGCGGTGGCGGCACGGCCTGGGACAGCATGGCTTACGATCCAGAGCTGGACCTGCTGTATGTGGGCACCGGCAACGGTTCGCCCTGGAACCGCGAAGTACGCAGCCCTGGGGGCGGGGATAACCTGTTTCTGTCGTCGATTCTGGCGCTGCGCCCGGACACCGGCAAGCTGGTCTGGCATTACCAGGTCAATCCGGGTGATACCTGGGACTTCACCGCGACCCAGCACATGATTCTGGCCGAGCTGGAGATCGCCGGCAAACAACGCAAGGTATTGATGCAGGCACCCAAGAACGGCTTTTTCTATGTGCTCGACAGGGAAACCGGGGAGCTGCTGTCTGCGGAAAAATTCGGCAAGGTAACCTGGGCCGAGCGCATTGACATGGCTACCGGTCGGCCGGTGGAGGTGCCCGGAGCGCGTTACGAAAAGGAGCCTGTGGTGATGTGGCCCAGCCCCTTCGGTGCGCATAACTGGCATCCGATGTCGTTCAATCCGCAAACCGGCCTGGTCTATATTCCCTATCAGGAAGTGCCTGGTACCTACAGTAACGAGGGCAAGAGTTTCGTCCGGCGCGAGGCTTTCAATACCGGTTCGGGGTCCTCGGAGATTCTTGAGTTGCCCCGGGAGTACACCTCGGGCGCGTTGATTGCCTGGGATCCGGTGAAGCAGGCCGCCGCCTGGCGGGTAGAGCATCCCAACCACTGGAACGGAGGCACCCTCAGCACGGCGGGCAATCTGGTTTTCCAGGGCACTGCCGCCGGGCATTTTGTCGCCTACACGGCAGATGCCGGCGCGCCGCTCTGGCGCTTTGATGCGCAAACAGGCGTGATTGCAGCACCCATGACCTACGAACATGCGGGTGAGCAATACGTCGCGCTGATGGCCGGCTGGGGCGGCGCAGCGGCGCTGTTTGGCGGGGATGCTGCGGTGGCAACCGGGGTGCGCAATATCAGCCGCATGCTGGTCTTCAAGCTCGGCGCCACCGCCAGCCTGCCAAACCTGACCGCACCGCTGGCTAGCGAACGTGTGCCGGAGCCGGTGCTTGCTGCGGATCAGGACATCGACAACGGTTTGAAACTGTACAGCCAGTACTGCGCCGTATGTCACGGCACCGGTGTGGTTGGCGGCGGGGTGCTGCCGGACCTGCGGCATTCCTCTTCAGCCATTCGTGATTCCTACCAGGCGATTTTGCGCGGTGGAGCGCTGGAGTCTTTGGGCATGCCAAACTTTGCCACCAGTTTGAACGAGGCCGAGGTGAACAACATTCTGCTGTATGTCAGAAAGCGTGAATATGATACCCACGTCCAGGCTATGCAGGCGCCAGCCCAGTAATGTGGGGCTGGACTGAAGGAGTGGTCAGGGGATTACACAATTATTGAAGAGTAATTACTCTAACTTTTGCACGCTTATGCTAGGCTCAAGGCAGATCGGATATCGTCTTGGGCCTTTTTTTGTGTCTGACGGCGGGCTGCTGTAGGCAGCCAAGATGTCCGACAGATAACAAGAGGCCAGCAGAAAGCTGGCTCGCGTGCATCAGGATGATTGACTCCATGATCATGAAAGGCCGTACTCTGACCCCGCCTGTGGTCGATAGAACACCCTTGCCCGGTAACGACATCCCACTATTGCTGGCTACCAAACTCATTCCTTCGCGCCTGGGGCGTGGCATTCTTCCGCGGCCGCGGCTTGAGCGTTTGGCCGAGCGCATTGCCGAGCGCGGCATCACGGTGCTCAAGGCGCCGCCGGGATTTGGCAAGACCACCCTGGCGAGTATCTGGGCCGACAGTCTGGCCGCGCAGGGCCATGCGGTTGCCTGGCTGTCTCTGGATGAGCAGGATGCGTCGGTCCAGCGTCTGCTGTTTTACCTGGCGGCAGCGCTGAATCATGCGGACCCAGCCCTGGGCCGCGGATGCCTGAGTTTGCGTGCCGAGCTGACGTTTTTCAGTATGGAAACGCTGGCCAGCCTGCTGATCAGTGAGCTGATCGAGTTTGACCGCCCCCTGATCCTGTTTGTTGATGATTGCCAGCGCATCAATGATCCGGTACTGGTGAGCGCTCTGCGGTTCTTTATCCAGCGCGCGCCGGAGCTCCTGCATCTGGTCTTGATCAGCCGCCAGGAATTGCCCGCAGCGCTGCTGGAACAGCACTACGCTGACGATTTGCTCGAACTGGATGCCAGCCACCTGCGCTTCAGCCTGGAAGAAACCCGTGATCTGTTCCGCAAAGCCGGGCTGGAACTGGAGCAGGCAGGTGATCTGTGCGCTGTGCAGCAGGAGACTGACGGCTGGATTGCGGCGTTGCGCGCTTTTCTGCTGGCCCCGCAATTTGACGCAAAGGGCGGTCCGCGCGTCGCCAGTCGCGGTATGGGCCTGTTGCTCGACGAGTTGCTGCACCATCTTGACGGCGCCCGTCATGAGCAGCTGTATCCGTTGTGTCTGCTCGACAAGTTCAGTCTCGGACTGGCGTCTGAGTTGCTGGGCGTATTACCCGCCAGGCAATTGATTGATCAACTGCAGCGCCATCAGCTGTTTATCAGCAGTGTGGATGGCTGGGAAAATGCCGGCGAGCATTGGTTCACGATTCAGCCGTTGTTGCGCGGTTATCTGCAAAGGCGCTGCCTGGATCAGTATGCGGATCAGGCACAAGCGATCCGGGTTCGTGCCGCGCACTGGTTTGCAGCGCGTAGCCATTGGCTGGAAGCAATCAAGCTCGGGTTGCAAGCCGACCAGGGCCCGCAGGTTCGCCAGTGGATCAACCAATGCGCGCTGGAGCTGCTTGAGCAGGGCGACTTCAGCACCCTGGTGATGCTCGAGAAGCGCTGGACACTCGATACAGCTGAAGCGCCCATGCCGTTGAAGATGGCCCGGGTCTGGGCCATGGGTCTGGCACTGGAGGTCAAGGCCGCAGAACGGTTGCTGGATGGATTGCAGCTGGAACTGGCCCAGCAGCATCCTGAAGGATCACCGCCTCGGATTCACTGGGAAATGCAGGCACTGCGCGCGATGTTGCTCGGTCTGGGCGATCACAATCAACGTTCCGGTGAATTGGCTAGCCGCTGTGCACAGGCGATGGAGCATCGGCCCTGGATCACCAATGTACTGCGCAACCTGATGAGTTGCAGCCATTACCACGCCAGCCGCTGGGATGCGTTTTATACCGTGCCGCCGACCTTCAACGACGGCCGGCCGCTAGCCGGGGTGCTGTTCCACGATTATTACCGGCGGTCGATTCATGCCTTGGCCGAGTGCGCGCAGGGCCGCCTGCAGGATGCCCAAGGGTGTCTGGAAGAGGTGCTGGCGCGGGTTGATCACCGCTACCACGCGCGTATGGAACACCCCAATCCGGCGTTGGTTGCCTTACCCAATGCCTTGTTGGCTCAGGTGCATTACTGGCGCGGCGATCACGCGCTGACGGAAAACCACCTGGCCCACTGCATGGACTTTATCGCACAGGGCGGGTTTCTCGATTGTCTGGCCGCCGCCTATTGCACACAGGCGCGCTTGCAATGGCATCAGGGCACTCCGGCCCGGGCGCGACGCAGCCTGGAGCAGTTGGATCTGCTGGCTGGCCGTCACGACTGGTCGCGCCTGCGAGCCAGAGTGTTGCTGGAGCGGGTGTGGCTGAGTCTGCAGGAGCATAAAACCCGCGAAGCGATATCCTGTAGCCATAGTCTGAGCGTCCTGGCGCTTGACGCGGAGTGTGAAGCCAATGTGGACAAACGCAGCTGTGCCCAGTTGAGCAGACTCTGGCTGGCCCTGTGCAATCTCGAGGAGCCTGCCGGCCTGGCCGAGCAGGCTGAGGTGCTACTCGACGAACTGCACGAGCGCCAGTTGGATCTGGCCTATTGCGAAGTGGCGCTGGCGCTGGGTGCCCTGTATTGCCTGCGCGGCCAGGTCAATCAGGGCCAGCCATTGCTTGACCAGGTGCTACTGCGCATCCGCCACTCCGGCGCGATCAGTCTGCTGCAGGATCTACCGCTCGGCCCGTCCTGTGAGCGTCTGGCCGGTTGTGTAACCGCGTCGTGGCGCGAAGCGGTGGATGCCCTGTTTGCCAGCACCGGACAACGGCACGGGCAGTCTGCTCAGGCCTGCAATGCGGCACTGCTGGGGTTGACGGTCAAGGAGCGGCAGGTAATGCACCTGGTGGCGGAGGGCAAATCCAACAAACAGATCGCCCGGGATCTGAACGTCACGCCCGAGACCATCAAGTCGCATATGAAAAGCATCTTTGCCAAACTCAAGGTAGATAACCGTGCCCAGGCGGCGGTGATGCTGCAGGCTGGCTGATCATCAGAGGCTCGGCGGGAACACAGGTGGGTAGAAGAACGTACGCGGGATTTAGGTAGAACCGATGTGCAGAAAAAACCGCCGCCCGGCAATGCCGGCGCGGCGGTGTTGTGCGTTAGCGAATACCCGAGGCGCGCAGGGCGTTGGGCGTGTAATCGGCAGAAGAGGCCTCGAAGTCGGTGTCGTAGTTTTCACGTTCCTCGTTGGTCATGCCGAGTGCCACGTAGCGGCCGTTCTGCAGGTCGTAGAGTGTTTCGATGGCGTAGCTGGGGATCTTCTCGTCGTAACGCTGCAGTGCAATCGCCTCGGCTACGCGCCACAGTCCGCCGCGGCCATCGTAGTGATCCAGTACCGCCACCTGCCAATTGTCCTCGTTGATAAAGAAGTGACGCTTGGCGTACACGTGGCGCTGGCCATCCTTCAGCGTGGCTTCGACTTCCCAGACCCGGTGTTTCTCGTAGCGCACCAGATCCTGGTTGATGTGACCGGCCTGGATAATGTCGTTGTACTTGATATCCGGTGAGCCGATCTTGTAGTTGTTGTAAGGGATCAGCATCTCGCGCTTGCCCACCAGCTTCCAGTTGTAACGGTCAGGTGCACCGTTATAGAAGTCGTAGTTGTCGGAGGTGCGGGTGCCGTCAGACCCGAACGCCGGGCCGTCATAGGCTACCTGCGGGGCACGCCGCACGCGGCGCTGACCCGCATTGTAGATCCATGCCAGACGCGGCTCCTTGATCTGGTTGATGAACTCGTGGACCAGCAGCACGTCACCGGCCAGACGTGAGGGCGAGAGCACGCGCTGGGTGAAGTAGAACATCAGGTTGGGATTGGTCTGCGCGCTGTAATCAGTCAGCGCGGTGGAGAAGGTAAACTCATCCTTGAACAACACCATGGTGTTGGAGCCATTCGCCTGAGGTGTGGCCTGAGCTATCGTTCTACTGAAGCTGCCGCCACGGTAACGGGTGATGTGGTTCCAGACGGCTTCGACGCCGGTCTTGGGAATCGGGAACGGATAAGCGGTATCGAAGTTCTCAAGACCATTACCCCCTTCGACGGTAACCGTGTTGACTGCGTTGCGCGCGACGGCGGCAAAGACCTCGTCCGGCACGGTGTTACTGCGCCGGGACGGGTATACGTGGAGGCGGTAGGTTTCCGGATAGCGGGCGAACATCGCCAGTTGGCCGGGGCTGATCTGGTCTGCGTACTGATCTGCATTATCTGCAGTCACAGTAAACAGTTTCTGGTCAGCGGCAAAGGGATCGGAGAAAAAGCCATTGTCCGACACTGCTGCGGCGTCGGTCGGCAAGCCGCCGGTCCACTCCGGAATGGTACCCTCGGCGTTGCCGGCGCGCCCAGCGCCCATGGGCGACAAAGTGGTCTGCAGCGTGGCTGCTTCCTCAGGGGATACCGCCGCCGAAACTGCCATCGCCAGGCTGCTCAAGGCCAGCACGGCAAAGGTGTGGCGACCCAGGTTCTTGATTGATTTCATATTGTTCTCCATCCAGGTCAGAAGTTC
>JAWOGT010000001.1:0-8501 GCA_046496585.1 Halopseudomonas sp. | reverse complement strand
TGACATCGCGTAAAATATTTTTAACGCCGCTCCAGCGTGTCTTGAATAAGCGTCGGCCGGTGCATGGGCCTGTGCATTGCGTCACCGTAAAAAATTTCGACATGTGCGCATAATGACTTCTCAATGGCCCAATATAGAGGCATGCTTAGACAGATATGGCCATGTGCCTTGTTTATCTGATGATCTTTTATTGACTCGACACAGCATATTCAGTCTTCATGTAACTTAAATGGAATTCTTCTCGTCAATTTTCTCGTAACTTTCATGTGACAAGGATAGCGGATGTGAGCACCATACCCCTGCTGGTATGCGACGATTCGAATATGGCCCGCAAGCAGCTTATCCGCGCGTTACCATCGAGCTGGCCTTTGCGCATTACGCAGGCAAGCAATGGACTGGAAGGCCTGGAAGCGATCAGACAGGGGCTTGGACAGATCGTGCTGCTGGATCTGACCATGCCTGAACTGGACGGCTTTGACGTGCTTGCCAAACTCCGCGAAGAGGGCTTGCAAGCCGACGTGATAGTGGTCTCCGGCGATGTGCAGGACGAAGCCGTGCGCCGCGCCAAAGCCCTCGGCGCCAAAGCGTTCATCAAGAAACCGGCCGACCCGCTGCAGTTAGCTGAAGCCTTGAATGCCCTGGGCGTAGCGATTCCGCTGCGCAGTACTGCGCTCGCCCCTGGCGCGGGCTTCTCCGACCTGCCCAGCGTGTCCTTCCGTGATGCCTTTCGCGAAGTCAGCAACATTGCCATGGGCCGTGCCGCCGAATTGCTTGGGCGCGTGCTGGGCGTGTTTATCCAGCTGCCCATCCCCAACGTCAACATTCTCGAGGTCGGCGAGCTGCATATGACCCTCGCCGATGCCCAGCGCGGCGAGCGTCTGTCGGCCATCTGTCAGGGTTATATCGGCGGTGGCATAGCCGGCGAAGCCTTGCTGATTTTTCATGATGCCGAGATCAACGATGTTGCCAAACTGCTGAACACCCAGGAAGACGAATCGGCCCGCCTGGAAATGCTCCTGGACCTGGCCAGCATCATCATTGGTGCTTGCCTGAATGGCCTGGCCGAACAGCTGAACATCAACCTGTCGCAGGGCCATCCGCTGATACTGGGCCAGCATTGCCCGATAGAAGACCTGATCCGCATCAATCAGCGGCGCTGGAAACGCACCCTGGCGGTAGAAATCAGTTACAGCCTGGAAGATATGGACATCCACTTCGACCTGCTGCTGCTGTTTACCGAGGATTCGCTCCCCCGGCTACGTGAAAAACTCGACTTCATGATCGACTGACTACCCCCTAGGACGCCCGCCATGCCTGCTCAATTTGACATCAATGAACTCCACTGGTTACTGGATATCGTCCAGAGCATTGATGTTGGGGTCGTGGTCATGGATCGCGACTACCAGATTGAAGTGTGGAACAGCTTCATGGAGAACCATTCGGGGGTCGGCGCGGATGAAGCCGCGCGCAAATCCCTGTTCGAACTGTTCCCGGAGATAGAGCCTAACTGGTTCAAGAAAAAGGTGGAAACAGCCGTCCTGCTTGGCACCCGCGCGTTCACCATCTGGGAGCAAAGGCCTAATCTGGTGCACTTCAAGAGCTATCAGCCGATTACCGGCCTGGCTGACGAGATGTACCAGAACGTGACCATCTTGCCGCTGCGCAGTACCAGCAGCATCACCGACCATGTGTGTCTGATCATCTATGACGTGACCGGTGTGGCGATCAACAAACGGCAGCTGGAATCAGCCAATGCCCAGTTACGCAAACTGGCCTTGCGCGATGGCCTGACCGGGTTGCTCAATCGCCGCTACTGGGAAGAATGTCTGGAACGGGAATTTGCCCGGCATATACGTTATCAGAGCCCGGCCAGCCTGGTGATGTTCGACATCGACCATTTCAAGCACTTCAATGATACCTATGGCCATCAACTGGGCGATGAGGTGATCCGCGAAGTATCGCGGATCACCAAAGAGCTTGCCCGCGAGACTGACTACGCTGGCCGTTATGGTGGTGAAGAGTTCGTGGTATTGCTCCCGGATACCCCGATTGACGGCGCCATGCAGTTCGCCGAGCGTCTGCGCGGCGCCGTGGAACGGCTGAACATCGATCATGCTGACGAGATCCTCCAGGTGACTATCAGCCTCGGCGTTGCCGAGCTGGGCGAGCACATGGCGATGCACCAGGAGCTGATCGAGGCGGCCGACAAGGCGCTCTATCAATCCAAGGAGCAGGGCCGCAACTGCACTACCCGGGCCGCCGCACTGTAGCTTAGAGCGGCGCAGCCGCATCCGGGAAACTCGTCACAGCCTGACAAGGGCCGCTCTGTTACACTGAGCGTCCGTCCATCAGCAGGTTATTTGTGTGAATCCGACTTCCTTTTCCAGCCTCGCGCTACCCCAGCCCATCCTTGATACCCTCGATCATCTCGGCTTCACGCAGATGACGCCGATTCAGGCGCAGGCATTGCCAGTGATTTTGGCGGGCAAGGATCTGATCGCGCAATCACGCACCGGCAGTGGCAAAACCGCCGCCTTTGGCATTGGCTTGCTGACCCCGTTGAACCCGGCCTTCTTTGGCTGCCAGGCACTGGTATTGAGCCCGACCCGCGAGCTCGCTGCACAGTCCGCCACCACCCTGCGCACGCTGGCCCGCGGCCTGCCGAATATCAAGATCATCACCTTGTGCGGTGGCACGCCCTTCGGCCCGCAGGCCGCCTCACTGGAACAGGGCGCGCACGTCATCGTTGGCACCCCAGGGCGGATCAAGGATCACCTGGACCGTGGCACGCTGGAGCTGAGCGGCCTCAACTGTCTGGTCCTGGATGAAGCGGATCGCATGCTCGACATGGGTTTTTATGATGTGATTGCCGAGATCATCAGCCTGGCGCCGAAACGCCGGCAAACGCTGCTGTTCTCCGCCACCTATCCGCCTTCGATCGACAGCCTGGCCGGGCGCTTTTTGCAATCGCCCGAACGTGTCAGCATCGTCGAAGCCGAGCCACTCAACCCGATTGAACAACGCTTCTACGAAATCAAGCCTGCGGAACGGCTGCAGGCCGTGGTCCGCCTGCTCGCTGCCGAGCGGCCGCAACCGTGCATTGCCTTTTGTCATACCCGCCAGCAGTGTCAGGACCTGTTGCAACACCTGCAGGCCAACAAGATCAGCGCGCTGACGCTGCACGGCGACATGGAACAGCGCGAGCGCGACGAAGTGCTGGCGTTGTTTGCCAACCAGAGCTGCAGCGTGCTGGTCGCCACCGATGTTGCGGCGCGGGGTATCGACGTGGCTGGCGTGGCCGCGGTGATCAATGTCGAACTGTCCCCTGATCCGGCGCTGCATACCCACCGGATCGGCCGCAGTGGCCGTGCCGGCGAGCCGGGACTGGCCTTGAGCCTGGTAGCCCCTGCCGAAGGCGGCCGTGCCAGCAGTATCGAAGCAGCCCAGGGAATGCCGCTGGCCTGGCACGATCTGAGTAGCCTGCCTGCCACCCTGGAGCAACCGCTGGTAGCGCCGATGCGTACGCTGGCCATTGCTGGCGGGCGCAAGGACAAGGTGCGCCCAGGTGACTTGCTCGGCGCCCTGACCGGCGAAGCCGGCCTGTCGGCCGACGCCATAGGCAAAATCAGCATTACCGATTATCAAGCGTTGGTTGCGATCCGTCGCGATCTTGCGCCGATTGCCCAGCAGAAACTGGAACAGGGCAAGATCAAGGGTCGGCGTTTCAAGATCCGCCTGCTCTGACCTGCGCACGCTCTATCTAGCCTCTTGCTCTGGAACTGCACCATGACCACGGATCAGGCACTGATCTTCAGTATTCTGGGCGCCACCATTGGCCTGTTTCTCTGGGGCCGACTGCGGCATGACCTGGTCGCGCTGATCGCCCTGATGGCCTGTGTGCTGGCCGGGCTGATCGGCGCAGATCAAGCCTTCAATGGCTTCTCTCAGCCGGCGGTGATTACCGTCGCCGCGGTGCTGATTCTGAGCTTTGGCCTGCAAACCACCGGTGCGGTGGAGTCCATGGCGCAGAAGGTCCTCCCCAAACGCGGCGGCAGCTTGGTCAGTATCGGCGTCCTGACTTTGCTTGGCGCGTGCCTCTCGGCCTTTATGAACAACGTTGGTGCCATGGCGTTGCTGATGCCCATTGCCATGCAGGTCGCGGTGCGCCAGAGCATTGCTCCCGGCAAGGTGCTGATGCCGCTGGCTTTTGGCACCATTCTCGGCGGCATGACCACGCTGATCGGCACCCCGCCCAACCTGATCGTCGCCGATTTTCGCGCCGCGCAAACCGGCTCGGGCTTCAGCATGTTCGATTTCTCGCCCGTGGGCCTGGTAGTGGCGTTGGTTGGGGTAATATTCGCTGTACTCGCCGGGCGCTGGCTGGTGCCCAACCGGCACAAACAGGACGCAGAAAGCTTCGATACCGGCACTTATCTGACCGAAGTCCGCGTTGAAGAACATGGCAAGGTGGCGGGTAAAACCCTGCGCGAGGTCGAGCAACTGCTGGATGACAGCGATGCTCAGATTGTCGGCATGGCCCGCAATGATTTTCGGGTCACTGCGCCGTTCCCGGGCCGGGTTCTCAAGGCCGGTGATATTCTGGTGGTCGAAGCCGATCCCGAAGCGCTGGGCGGCACCTTGACTCGTCTGGGTCTGAAACTTGAGGAGGCCGTGCCGACCTCCTCAAGCAAAAACCAAGACAGTGAAAGCAGCCATCCAGATGACCTCGACCAGCAAGTAGACAGCGACGCGGTGGCTGCCAGTAACGCGGCAACCGCGCCGGCCAACAATGCGCACCGCTCTGACATCGAGCCCGTTCAGCGCGACGCTCAGACTGAAGCAGACGGGTCAGAAGAGTCCAAAGAACCGGACCAGAACAACCGTGCCGACGAAGAGGTCGTCATTCAGGAGCTTGCTGTCCAGCCTGATTCACTACTGCAAGGCCGGAGCGCCACCGACATTCAAATCCGCACCCGCTTTGGTATCAACCTGTTGGCCATTTCGCGGCAGGGTCACAGATCGATCAAACGCCTGCGCTGGACCAACCTCAACCCAGGTGACGTGCTACTGATGCAGGGTAGCGCCGAGGCGATTGCCAACTTCGCCGCCGCCTACCGCTGCATCCCGTTGGCACAGCGCGCCATACTAATCCCCAACAAGCGCAAAGCGATCACCGCAGTCGCGATCATGGCCGGCTCCATTGTGCTCGCAGCGACCGGCTTATTGCCCGCCGCGCTGGCCTTTACGCTCGGGGTTATTGGCTACATGCTGACCAACATTATACCCCTGCGGCGAATCTATGAAGCCGTGGACTGGCCGATCATTGTGCTACTCGGCGCCTTGATGCCACTGGCGGCAGCCATGTCCGACACCGGAGCCGCTGACCTGTTGGCCAGGACGCTGCTTGAAAATGTCGCGCAGAGTAACGCTGTGATTGGCCTGGCACTGGTGCTGGTCATCACCATGACGCTATCTGACTTTATGAATAACGCTGCGACAGCGGCGGTCATGTGCCCAATTGCGCTGAGTATCTCCAGCCAATTGGGCGTGAATCCGGACAGCTTTCTAATGGCGGTGGCTATTGGTGCGTCCTGCGCCTTTCTGACGCCCATTGGCCATCAGAACAATACCCTGATCCTTGGCCCTGGCGGCTTCCGCTTCGGCGACTATTGGCGGCTCGGTTTGCCCATGGAGTTACTGGTCGTTGGCTTCAGCATTCCGATGCTACTCTGGGTGTGGCCACTTTAAGCGGGCTCGTCATCAGCGCAGACGAAATCCTCCTTGTAGCTGATCGCGCAGTCCGGACAGACAAAATCGTCCGGTATCTGCGGCCAACGGGTATCCGGCGCAAAGCCCATGTGCACATCGCCGGCGGCTTCATCATAGGTATAACCACATTCGGGGCAATTATAACGGCTCATGCTGCTACTTCCTCAGTTGCCTGATGACCCGCCGTATCAGCCAGCGCATATTGACGCATCAATCGCTCACGTTTGGCTGGTTCAAAATTGATCCTGCCCGGGTCGCGATCAACAGCGGCCAGCAAGCGTTCATCCATGACCTTGAACCACAGCGGCGGCAGGTAAGCGATGAGATACATGCCGAAGTAGCCGCTGGGCAGCCGCGGCAGATCGGGAAAGTCGCGCAGCGATTGATAACGCCGGGTCGGATGCGCATGGTGATCGGAATGCCGCTGCAAGTGAAACAACGCCCAATTGGAAAACAGGTGGTTGCTGTTCCATGAATGCCATGGCTGGCAGCGCTCGTAACGCCCGTTCGGCAACTGTTTGCGCAGCAGGCCGTAATGCTCGATGTAATTGGCCTGGGTCAGCTGGAAGGCGCCCCAGAACGCAATCAACAGCAAGACAGGCAGCATGCCCAGCCCCAAAAAGGCGATTAACGTGCCATACAGCGCAATACTGATCAGCGCCGGCTGAATGATCTCGTTGTCCAGGCTCCACACCGACTTTCCGCAGCGATCCAGGCGCTCGGCCTCCAAGTCCCATGCCCGGAAGAAGGCTCCGGGCATTTCCCGGAACACAAAACGATAAATACTTTCGCCCATACGCGACGAAGCAGGATCAATCGGCGTCGCCACATCGCGATGATGGCCACGATTGTGTTCCACGAAAAAGTGCCCGTAAAAGCCCAGTGCCAGGGTGATCTTCGCCAGCCAGCGCTCCAGCCCGGTTTTCTTGTGGCCCATCTCGTGTCCAAGATTCAAGCCATAACCGAGCGTGCCGCCCGCAGCCAGCACAACAGCCAGCACACCGTGCCAGGGCAATTCGTGGGTGCCGAGAAAGATCACGCTGACGAGAAAACTGAGCCATAAAATCGGCACCAGCGCATAGGTCACATAGCGATAGTAGTGGTCCGCCTCCAGCCCGGGCACGGCTTCTTCGGGTGGATTACTGCGATCTTCGCCGATCAGGGCATCCAGCACCGGAATCACCGCGTAGGAAAACAGCGTCGGCAACCATAACCACAGGAGCTTGGGTGAAACCAGCATATACAGCAAAGGACCCACCAGCGCCGTGCAGGGCACCAGGAGCGAAAACAGCCAGAGATGGCGTTTATGGTCGATATAGGCAGTGGCCGGCGGGGCGGCTTGGGCGGCGGTAGTCATGGGCACGAACTCTCTTGTTGTAGTATTGAGACAGCCACTAACAATTTGATAATGCGCCCCCCGCAGGCGTAAACCTAGCATTGCAACGGGCAATAAATCGTCATAATGTGACAACTCATCCCGCGCAGACGGTCGAACATGCTTTCCCAACAACTATGGCTCAGCCCTTCCATTCACCCTGTCTATGCCCGGCTGATATGCGCCGAATTGCGCCGTCGCGGTTTCACCGCGCAGCAGATCATTGCCGATACGCGGCTGAACTGGGAAGGGCTCCATCACAACAACCGCTTTCTCAGCTTTGATCAGATGCATCGGCTGGCGCTGCATGCGCTGGAGTTGAGCCAGTGCCCGTGGTTGGGTATCGAAGTGGGCACGCATACTGACGTTTCAGCACATGGGACCGCAGGCTATGCCTGCATTGCCGCGCCGACGGTCGGCGTCGCTATTGCTACACTGCAGCGCTACTCGAGCTTGCGCCAGAATATCGCGGCATTCGAGATCGAGCCCGGCCCCGGCTGTACCATGGTGCTGCACGAAAAACTGATTCTGCCGGCCCTGCGTGAGTACCTGCTGGGGCATTTCACTACCGCCATGCTGCGCATGCTCGAAACGGCCAGCGGTTTACCCTTGCACGATCAGATCACCCTGCACTGGCCGATGCCGGAGGCACCCTGGTCAGACGCCTACAAGCAGATCGCCGCGAAGGTCATCTTCAATAGCCCACAACTGCGTATTGAACTCCCAGCCAACTATTTCCACACGCCCTGCCTGACCGCCGACCCCGACGCCGAACGTCTGGCCCTGCGTGACTGCGAAAACCAGTTATCGATGGTCAAACCCAGTTTGGCAATTTCATCAAGAAGGTTTGTCAGGCGCCGGTCGGTTTCTGTTTTTACCAATACTGACGGGATTGTGATGTCCGTATTTTTTAACAACGCTTCAAGAATTGCGTTTAGCTGTTTCTGTCGCTTAACCTGTGCGTCTTCATCCGGTTTTTTATCATCTTTTCCCGGAAGCCACAGATCATCTTTTTTCATTTCGCCTTTTGCGTCCTGAATGATTTTTTTATAATTCTCAGCTTTTATTTCCGGCATTTCCGCGGTAACTGCCGTAATCTGCCAGTCCTCATTCTCTTTGGCTTTATCAAGCCGGATATCAGGCTGCATGATCGGCCTGAGATTGTTTTCTTTCACTGCCTGTGTATACATTTCCGGAACGATCTTTTTAATGACATCCTCATAAACTTTATTTTTATCAAGCTGCGATTCCGCTTTTACGCGCGGTGCTTTTCCTTTCCTGAAACCTTTCACCTCAACATACTTGATCAGTTCATCAACGGATTGGTCATACTGCGCTTTTACCTCTTTCCACGCAA
>JAWOGT010000297.1:0-23035 GCA_046496585.1 Halopseudomonas sp. | reverse complement strand
AACCTGTCCCTGAGCTTGCACCTGTGATGTAGACCAACACAGCGCTAGCACGCAACCCAGTCCTGTGGCTAAACACCTTGCCTTTTTTATCATGACCTTTCCTTTTAATAACGGGCTTCTAAATTTTGCGGTAAAACCGATACTTAGACCTCAAACTTCAGGCTACGTTCAAGTGTATTTGTGGTAATTGCGCTCAGCGCCCAGGAAGCCCACGTTGATAGCGGGACCCCCGTTGTGCGGCAGCAGCTCTTCGATGGCGCTGTTCTTCTACCTTGGCAGTCGAGTAGGCACACTGATGTGCTTGGATGGCCGGCCACTCCACGACAACAGCATCACCGACAGGGGATCTTCAGCAGTAGCCTGCCGCCTGAGGCGACAGGCTCAAGACGGGATTACTGGCCGCTTACGGCGTACCACGGTGCGGGGGGTGATGGTTCCAGCTGAGTTTTGCCTGCACATTGCATTTGCACTTTCCCGAAACCGGCTTACGCTTAATAACAGATGCCCCCTCAGTTACGGGCCGATTTGCCGGGGAGTCCTCATGAGTATCAGTCCGCCTTAGCGCGCTACGAATTCCTGTAGCACCAGACCAATCCAGGCTTCCTGGCCTGCCGGTAAATGCAAGCGGAGGACGCCGCTGTGCGCTATCGTAAAGATATCAATGGGCTACGCGCCATTGCAGTGATTGCTGTAGTCCTTTTCCATTTCAAACTCGTAGGTGCTGAGGGCGGCTATGTAGGCGTCGATGTATTCTTCGTCATATCCGGATTTCTGATGACGAAAATCATTTTCTCCAAGCTAGAGGAGGACAGGTTTTCGCTTTGGGCATTCTATACGGCACGCGCCAGACGCATCATCCCGGCACTCGGTTTCATGTGCGTGTTTCTGCTGGCGGCGGGCTGGCTTCTGTTGTTTCCGCAGGAATATGAGCAGCTAGCCAAGCGCGTGCTAGGCAGCTTGGGCTTCGTATCAAACCTCCAATTCTGGAAGGAAGCCGGTTACTTCGAGCAGGTCTCGCATGACAATTGGTTGCTGCATACCTGGTCGCTCTCTGTGGAGTGGCAGTTCTATTTGATCTATCCGGTGATCATCCTGTTGCTACGGAGATTATTCCCGTTGGATCTGACTCGCTGGATGTTGGCAAGCTTCGCGCTGGGCTCATTGATACTGTCGGTCTACGCCTCGTCGCGCTGGGCTACCTCAGCTTTTTATCTCCTACCGACACGCATGTGGGAAATGCTCTTTGGCGGATTGGCGTTCCTGTTTCCAATGGCCTTCAGCAAACGCAGCAGTCTGCTCCTGGAGATGGCCGGTATTGTTTTAATCCTCCTGGCGGTCGGGCTGTTCACCGCTGACACTTCATGGCCAGGCTGGCTGGCCCTGGTACCCGTCACCGGTACGGTGATGATTATCTACTCAGCTCGACAAGCCTCATTCATTACGGCTAATCCTGTTGCGCAATTTCTGGGGAATATTTCCTACTCGCTGTATCTGTGGCATTGGCCAGTTGCTGTCGGAATCTATTATTTCGGGCTCGAACACCATGTGGGATGGATTGTGTTCGGCATGTTGGCCTCGGTGTGCCTCGGATGGATATCTTATCGCTATGTTGAGAATGTCGCGCGAACCTCAGCCAGTTTTATCCCCTTTGTCCAGTCCAGGGTGGCTGCCGCGTTACCAGTGGCAGTGGCTAGCGTGCTGGCCGGCGTGACGCTAGTAGCTCAAGGCTATCCCGACCGTGTCAGTGAGACATTTCATCAAGCAACAGCCGGCTTGGTGTTGCCCACGAAGAAAAACGGTTGGTGTTTTCATGATGTGGAGACCAATCCTGACAATCAGGTGGGCGAGAGTGGCTTGGAGTGCTTGTCAGGCGCTCCAGGGGGGAAGCGCAAAGCACTCCTGTTTGGTGATTCCTTCGCTGGTCACTACCAACCCTTTTGGGATGAGATAGGTCGCGAAAAAAACATTGCCGTCAATACGGTCTCCACCAACTGGTGCTACCCGAGCATTGACAAGAAATTTACCGGCGTGACTGCGGGGCCAGGATACCAACAATGTCTGCTCAACCGGGCTTATCTTGAGGGCGAGGCTGATTCGTACGACATAGTCATATTTGCCGGGCAGTGGGGCGCGGTCCGGCAGCTTGGATTAATGGAAAGTACCTATTCTGCGATAAAAATGGCGAGCCAACGCGCAGGCTTGGTCATCATTATGGCCTCGCCCTCGACGTTTGATGTTGATCTCGGCAATATGTACAAGCGCAGCGTACGGTTTAATACGGAATTCGACGTGACCCGCTTTCAGCAGACCCGCGATGCTCCAGTCCGCGAGGCAAACGGCTTACTCGCCAGTTATGCACAGCGCTACCCGAACGTGATGTATTTCAGCCGCGAATCGATGTTCAATGTCAACGGTGTTCCTTCGGATGTAACCGACGAGAACGTCCCCTTTGGTCTTGATACGTCGGGGCACATCAGCCTGTACGGTTCGCTGAAAGCGGCTGAAGCATTCCAACAGAGCGTGCTCTACCGGCAATTTTCCGCGCGGCTGTAACAACGCTAAACTGGCCTCAAGCAAATCCAGACACAGGTGTCGGGCAAGCACCTTGCTGCTTGCTCCGCGGCGCGCGCGATTGCCTTTAATGCGCCGGCAGCAGCCAGCCGATAGCAGACGGCGAGGGCTGCAGAGGCCTGGCAAGGCTTTTATACTGTATTGATATCCAGTATCCTGCTGTTCCGGCGGCCGTTCTATCGCCGGACTTTTCCATTCAGCCTGAGGTAGCACCATGGCCGTTGAAGTTGTTTATCGCAGTAGCAGAGACCCGGAGCAATTGTTCATGGACAAAGCCGAAGCCGATCGTCACGACAAAATGCTCGAACTGGCCGAGGTATTGGCCGAGGTGTTGCAAAAAGCAGTGCCGTCTCTCGAGGAGAAGACAGCAGAAGAAGTCAGTCTGTTTATGGCGCAACACCGCGATGCTTTCAGCAAGGCATTTAAAAACAACCCTCACGCGCTGTCTGAATCGCTGACAACGGCTATTGATTGATGGCTAACTATTAGTTATCGACATCGAATTATCCGCAGGTGGTTTATCAGGCAAGGAAAGCCGTCATAGTCTGTCGTGTTACTAATACGCCATTAATTTGAAATCAAAAGCGACTATTTGGCTATTATTCCTGAATTGGCAAGCTATGTGATGTTTCATATTTTGCCAATTCTCCCTCACTTCACGCTGAACTCATCAGCGGTGTACGTGTCAACACTAAGCCTTTCACCTGACTACCGCTACAATAACGGTAGTTAACAGTATGCCCCCAGTTGATTTATCACAGGTCTGATGGGTTGGTTATACTTCGTATGTCCTTCGACTGGTGCGTTACCGTGGGCAGCGAAACTTGAGATATCACTCCATCCTGGATCGGAACGGTCCGCCTTCCAATTATCAGCACATTACCTCCGTCAGTTGCTAATGCAACGATGTTGATCGTGGACATTGACTATTTATGAATATGCTGAAGCGCCCAGTCAAAAGAGTGTTGTCAAGAAACAGCGTAGACAACCTGAAACGGCTGCGCAGCAATACTTCTGTCTTATGGATACAAGCGCTGTCGCGCTACTCCCTGTTGCGCCGTATCCATTATGCGTTTTGCTCTGCGGCTTTTGAGCATGAGGCTGCCGCTGTAGTGGAAGGTCAGCTGCGACATGTGCGTAACCGGTCAGGAGAGGAAAGCAGTAATTTCTTGCTCAGACGATCAATACACCGAATTGAGAAAGGGCTGATTATGCAGCGCCGTTCCATACGCTGGTACGACGGGCGTGCGGTGCCGCACGCGAATCGCTGGTGCCTTATTCGCAAGAGATCTCCGTAGAGGCCGCGCGGGTTTATCGCAACTTTGTTCCGGTCGCGTGAACGCCCTGCCTGTGGTAGCTCAACCGCGCAAATAATTAACGTTTTCATGATGGCGTAAGGCTTGGTTGTTGGTCTTTGCATCAGCGCCACATTAAATAACAATCTTAGGGGAAAGTGGCTATGTATGTGGAAGTACGCAAGGCAGGTTTTGTCAATAAAGGGGCAGAACTCATGCTCAGAGCGGTTCTGGAGCAAGTGCAAACACAACACCCCGATGCACGTGTCGTAATGGAGCCGGGGCGTGACCGCAGCCCTTATCCCTACCGGCAACGGGCAAAACTGGGCTTGTATCAGAAGGCCTGGCTTTGGCGCAAAAATGTTCCCTTCGGCGATCTGGCGGCGCTGATGCCTGGTCGACTACGCGAGATGTATGGCGTGGTGCTCGATAAAGATATCAATGTGGTGTTGGACGCTGCCGGTTTTGCCTATACGGACCAATGGGGTCCGGAGCTGTCTGAGGAACTCGCCCGGTCTTCTGCACGCTGGAAGAGCAGGGGTACCAAGGTGGTTTTGTTGCCCCAGGCGTTTGGTCCGTTTCGCGATAACAACAGCAAAGAGGCCGTTAAGCGATTTGTAGACAGCGCAGATCTTATCTACGCCAGAGACCCCATCTCGTATAAGTATCTTACCGAGATCGCTGGCACCGCTGAGCATATAAAACAATGCCCGGACTTCACCAATCTGATTGAAGGACGCTGCCCGGACTATTTTGACCGTGAGACCCACCAGATCTGTATCGTCCCCAATTTCCGCATGATGGACAAGACCAGCGCCGCGGTTGCCGACGGCTATATCCCTTTCCTTGAAAGAGTCGCGTGGTCACTGCTCAAGCGCGGCGCCAAACCTTTTCTTTTGGTACACGAGGGGGCGGACGATTTGCGCCTGGCTGAACAGGTCTCCAAGGCGGTTGGCGGGTTACCCATTCTCAGTGAAAGTGATCCGCTGGCGATCAAGGGGATATTGGGCGCATGCAGGGGTACCGTGGGTAGCCGGTTTCATGGACTGGTCAGCGCGCTATCCCAAGGCGTGCCTTCGCTAGCGACTGGCTGGAGCCACAAGTATCAAATGCTGTTTGCCGATTATGGCTTTGAGCAGGGCGTACTGGATATCAACCTGAGTGACGAAGAGCTGGAGCAGGCATTGGCGTATCTTATCGATCCGATACTGGCAGCCCAGCTGTCGTCCAGTTTAATGATGCATTCGAGCCAGCTCAAGCAACACAGTCGCGACATGTGGCAAGACGTGTTCGCCTTGATGGCCGAGTGAGCCAGCGTTAGGAAGAAAGCTCCCAGGGTTGATTACCCCTGGGAGCTTTCTCGCAACCGACATTCACGCTGTTGCACCAGGTCTTGCCCTTCAGCAGGCAAGACCTTTGTTGCAGGCAGCCCGCGCAAGCGGGGCGCTTTGCTCAGGCATGGAACATCAATAGCGGTAGGTCACCTGCGTAGCCAGACCGTGGGCACTGTTGCGGTAGTCTGCGCTGTAGCCTGGTTTTCTCGCGGTATCCTCATAGTTGACGCTCGCCTGGTCTTCACGCAAGTAAGCATAGGCAACATCCAATGTCAGACTATCAGTCGCATCCCAGCCTGCACCGAATGAGAGTATCTTGCGATTACCCACCGGGATTCGTACGGTGCGGTCGGCATCCGTGGTGGGTGAGCGGTCAAAGGCGAGGCCGGTGCGTAGCACGACCTTGGGGGTGATCTGGTAGGCCGCGCCCAATGCGAAAGCCCAGGTATCGGACCAGTCGAGCTCTTCGTTAATGGTGTTGAAGCCTTCGTTTTCAATCAACAATTGGTCAAGCTGACTCCAGCGTGTCCAGGTCGTACCTGCGTAAAGCGTCCAGCGTTCGTCGTGGGCATAGGTCAAAGATACGTCGACCGACTCCGGCGTGGTGAAATCCAGCTCGGCGTCAAAGCTGCCGTTGACCGGCATCGGGAAATCCGATACACGGGTTCTGCCTTCCAGCGTGTAATCGACTTTTGAGTGGTAAGTCACCCCTAGCGCGACGTTATCGGCAAGATCAACCAGCACGCCGGCGTTGAAACCGTAGCCGATATCATCGCCTTGAACATCCACGTGGCCGTCACTCGGGCCCGCGGCAAAGGCGCTCGTCAGTGTGCCCTCGATTCGGTTGATGGTCGGGCCAAAGCCGATGGACAGACGATCATTGACGCGATAACTGAGTGTGGGTTGCACAGTGACGACATGAACCTCACTTTCGAGCCCGTGATAGCGGCCCTGGAAGCTGCTTTCATAGTCGCTGATAACGCCGAAGGGGACATAGACGCCCAGGCCAAAATGCCAGTCCTCATTCAGCGGTCTGACGTAATAGCCGAAGGGGACCGCCGCGAAGGGCACCATGTCGCCATCATTGGTGCCGGGTGCACTGCTGCTGGCACTGCTTATGTCGGTACTGGCATGGAGAACGGCGATACCACCACTGATTTCAGCCCGATCCAGTTTGGACATGCCGGCCGGGTTGCCGAATACAGTGCTGGCATCTTGCGCTGAAGAGGAGCGCCCAGCAAAACCAGTGCCCATACTACTGGCACTTTGTTCGTTAATGGCAACACCATTGGCCATGGCTTGACAAGAAGCCGCTGTGACAGCCAGCACAAGTACTGTTCTAACGGGTGTTCTTTTAAACATCTAAAGCTCCGGGGGGCAATTGGGTCGCGAAGGCTACCGACGCCTCGGACACAAAGCAAACCCCGGTGTTCAATCTTTTCAGCTAACCAAGCCGGTTCAATAAGACCGGCAGCAGATCCTTGTTGAGATTTTAGTGACCCCCAAGACGTGCGCGCTTGAGCTTTCGCCAATGTCCAAGGCGCGTATTGAGCGTGGCCAGGTCATGAATACCCTGAGCGCGTGCCTTGCTCAGCAGTATCAAGGTGATTTCGGCCGTAGCCATGGCATCGGCTGCGGCGTTGTGACGCTGACTGTTATTGAGCTGGAAATGGTTCTGCCAGTCATCCAGGCCACCGCGCCCGACCTTGGCTTCAGGGCAGAGCATCGGCGCCATTTCCGCCACGTCAATAAACTTGTGTCGCAGCCGGAGACCCAGATCCTGGCGCAGGCTTGTCCCCAGCATGCGCTGGTCAAAGGCCGCATGATAAGCTAAGAAGACGCATTCTCCGGCAAATTCCATAAAGTCCAGTAGCGCATCCTGCGGCTCCATACCTTGGGCCACCTCGCTAGGCGGGATGCCGTGGATGAGAATAGCCTCGGTTATCTTGTGGTCAGCCCGGTACAGCGTGCACTCGTACTGGGTGCCCATGTCGATGACGCCACGCTCGATAACCACCGCACCAATCGACAGTACTTTGTCACGCTGGATATTCAGGCCGCTGGTTTCAAGGTCCACTACGACCAGCTTGGCTTCCTGCAATGGCGTTGCGTCCAGCGGTTGCGGTACTGGCAGGTGGTCGCGGCGGTCACGCTGGGCATCGCTGACATGCGCGGTGCGGCGTCCCGGCAACCAGCTCAACGGACTCATAGCTGATACCTCAGGGCCAGACTTGCTTGCAGTCTTTTCGCCTGGCGGAATGACTCACGCAGGATACGCCGGTCCAGGTGGTTGAGTGTGTCCGGGTCAATCCGATTACTGAACGGCAGGCCTTCCCGGTCTTGCAGCTGATGTTGTTGCATGCGGATCAGTTGAATAAACTGATAAGCCTCTTCGTAGGCGGCGGCATCCTTGGCATCAATGACCTCCCGTTCGCTGAGCTGGCGAAAACGCTCCAGGGTGTTGCATTCAGTAATGCCGTGGGCCAGGGCCAGCAGTCGCGCACCGTCGACAAAGGGCATCAGACCCTGTTTCTTCAAATCCAGCGTGTCTTTCTCCGCACCGCTGCGCGCCACCACAAAGTCACGAAAGCGGCCAATCGGTGGTCGCTGCTCCAGCGCGTTCTGGGCTAGCATGTGTTGGAACAAGGCATTGCTGCTGACCTTGTCGAGCACTCCGGCGAACAGTTTTCGTGCTCCTTCAGCCTCGCCCCATACCACCCGGCAGTCGAAGAAAATAGACGAAGACATCAGGTTGATCGGCGTCGTGGTGTTAATGAACTGATCGAATCGCTTCTCCCATTCCAGCCTCGACAGGCACAGTTCGGGGTTGCTGGCCATGATGTTGCCCAGGCACAGGGTAAACCCACACTCGGCCAAGCCTTGGGTGATTTTTTCTGCCAGGGGCAGTAGCACGCCGCGCATGCGCGACGCGTCGGCGGCATCCTTAGCCTCGAACAAAATGCCGTTGTCCTGATCGGTGTGCAGTGTCTGCTCGCGGCGTCCTTCACTGCCAAAGCACAGCCAGGTAAAGGGAAAGCCGGGGTCGCCGTGTTCTTCGATGCACAGCTCAATCACCCGGCAAACGGTATGGTCGTTGAGTAGAGTGATGATGTGGGTAATCTGGGTGGACGACGCACCGTGAGCCATCATGCTTTCGACCAGCTGGCGAATGTCGGTGCGCAACGCCGCCAGCGTACTGACCCGGCTGGCCTGGCGGATGGTCCTGGCCAGATGGACCAGGTCGACACGCTGCAGCGAGAACAGATCACGTTCTGACACCACCCCGACCAGTCGATCCTGGTCAACCACGCAAATATGCGCTATGTGCCGGCCGGTCATGGCAATTGCCGCATCGAATGCGGAAGCGCCAGGGGGTAAATGAAAGGGCGGGGAAGACATGACCTTGGTGATCGGGTCTTCCATGGCGACGTCTCCCAGCGCTACGATCTTGCGCAGATCGCGCAGAGTAAAAATGCCCAGGGGCTTTTCTTGATCGTTGACGATGACGATACTGCCGACGTTGGCCAGGTGCATGTTTCTCACGGCATCGCGTATGGGCAACTCCGCTGCGCAGCTGATTGGGCTGCGCACCGCCAGATCACCTAGCCGGGTATCCAGGGAGTATTGTGAGCCCAGATTTTCCGCCGCCTGCATCTGAACTTGCTGATTGACCTGGTCAAGCAGGCTACTGACACCGCGCAGGGCGAAATCGCGGAAGGATGCGGACATGGCAAACAGCCGGGCAAAATCCGCTCGGGGTAATGCCAGGCAAAAAGTGTCTTTGCCGGCCAGGTGTTCGGTGCGGGTAGCGCGCTCACCGATCAGCGCGGCCAGCGGAAAGCACTCGCCCTGGGTGATCTCGAAGGTGGTTTCCGGGGCCTCCTGCCCGGGCATCATGCGTTCACCCCGCACCAGACCTTGTTTGACAATATAGAAATTTTTTACCGGGCCTTCCTGCGGGCGGAGGATAGGTTCGCCACTGGCAAAAAAGCACAGCTGACAGTGCTCGACCATGAACGCCAGGTGATGGGTTTCCATCTGGTTGAACGGTGGGTAGTTCAGCAAAAACGTCATGGTGCCGTGTATATTCTGCATCACAGCCGTTTTGCCGGTTGCGGCGAAGGAGTCATCCTTACTCATGAGCAAGACCTTTTTGTATGTATGGAGAGTATGGGCAGGCCACTACCAGGTACCCATTCTACGTAAGTCTAGTTCCCTTATAAACGCTGTGGTTTAGTCTGTGGAAAGAATAAGAGGACAGATACCAATGCCATCATCAAGAATGCTACCAGCCACCTATCGTCAGGCCTATGAGCAGGCCTGTCAGGACCCCAACGTGTTCTGGGCGGCACAAGCCGCAGGTCTCGCCTGGCGTACGCCACCCTCGCGCATTCTGGAGCAGGATGCCGAGGGCAACTATCAGTGGTTTGCTGACGGCCGATTGAATACCGCCTGGCTGGCCGTTGATGCGCATGTGCAGGCCGGCCGGGGCGAGCAAACTGCGATTATTTACGATTCGCCGGTCACCGACGCCAAAGCGCGTATCAGCTACAAAGAGCTGGCTGGCCGAGTCGCACAATGTGCCGGGATGTTGCGTGGCCTGGGTGTGGAGAAGGGCGACAGAGTGATCATCTATATGCCGATGATCCCTGAGGCGGTGGTCGCCATGCTGGCGTGCGCACGTCTGGGTGCGGTGCACTGCGTGGTATTCGGCGGCTTTGCAGCGCACGAACTCGCCGTGCGCATCGATGATGCTCAGGCAAGCATCATTCTGACGGCATCTTGTGGCGTGGAAGTCGACCGCGTTATCCCCTACAAGCCGCTGGTGGATGCCGCCATCAATGAGGCCGTCCATCCTATCAAGCACTGTGTGGTTTACCAACGCCCCCAGTGTCGCGCGGAGCTTTATAGCGATCGCGATATCGACTGGCAGCGCGCACTGGCCAATGCCGAGCCTGCCGATGCGGTGCCGGTACTGGCCGGTGACCCGCTCTACATCCTCTACACCTCAGGTACTACCGGTAAACCCAAGGGTGTGGTGCGCGATCATGGCGGCCACGCCGTGGCTATGCGTTACAGCATGCAGGCTGTCTATGACATGCAGCCGGGTGACGTGTTCTGGGCTGCCTCGGATGTGGGCTGGGTCGTCGGGCATTCCTATATCGTCTATGGACCGCTGCTGGCTGGCTGCACCACGGTGCTCTACGAGGGCAAACCGGTTCGCACCCCGGATGCCGGGGCTTTCTGGCGCGTGTGCGCCGAATATGGCGTCAAGGCGTTGTTCGCCGCGCCAACCGCGTTTCGGGCCATCCGCAAGGAAGACCCGGATGCCGCGCTGGCTCATGCTGCGGATTTATCCAAGCTTGAGCGGCTGTACCTGGCCGGCGAGCGACTCGATCCGCCGACCTGGGCCTGGCTTGAGGAGCACTTCAAGCGCCCGGTGATTGATCACTGGTGGCAGACCGAGACCGGCTGGGCGATTGCCGCCAACCCGGCAGGCTATGCACTTGAAGCGCCCAAAATGGGCTCGGCGACCCGCCCGATGGCCGGCTATGAAGTGGCGATACTCGACGATGAGGGCCTGCCTCTGGCCGCCGGTGCTCAAGGTAATATCGCGCTGAAAATGCCGCTGCCACCAGGTTGCCTGACGGGTATCTGGGGCAACCCGGCGCGCTTTCGCGAGGGCTACCTGAATACCTTTCCCGGGTACTACCAGTCTGGCGATGCCGGTTACCTGGATAGCGATGGCTATTTGTTTGTCATGGGTCGTACTGACGACATCATCAATGTCGCAGGCCACAGACTGTCAACCGGTGAAATGGAAGAAGTGCTTGGTGCCCACCCCGCTGTAGCTGAGTGTGCGGTGATTGGCATCCCAGACGAACTCAAGGGTGAGCTGCCACTGGGTCTGGTGGTGTTAAAAAACGATGTCGATATCGATCCCGGCGCGCTCAGCGCAGAATTGATCGCCATGGTCCGCCGTGACATCGGCGCGCTGGCGTGTTTCAAGGGGGCGCTGATCGTCAAGCGTTTACCCAAAACCCGCTCTGGCAAGATACTGCGGCGTATCATGCGCCAGATGGCGGCCGGGGAGCCCTTTTCGGTGCCTTCAACCATTGACGATCCTGCTTGCCTGGACGAATTGAACGAGCAGCTTGGAGTGCCACTGCCGTGATCAGCCGTTCCACTTGACCTGCTGATTTGCTATGGTACGGCCTATTGAACATGGGCCGAGCTTGTGCCGGCCAATCTGCCTGCGCTGGATCCAGGGCAGCTGTTGAAATGCCGCTCGCACAACGCACAAGGGGTCGGAATTGATCAAGGTATTGGTAGTAGATGACCATGATCTGGTGCGCATGGGCATCAGCCGTATGCTCAGTGATGTGCCCGGGATCAGCGTTGTAGGTGAAGCCGATTCCGGAGAGACCGCGGTCACCCAGGTCCGCGCATTGAAACCCGATGTCGTGTTAATGGATGTCCGCATGCCGGGCATCGGTGGTCTTGAGGCCACTCGAAAACTGCTCCTGCATGACAAGCATTTGCGGATCATTGCCGTCACTGCCTGTGATGAGGAGCCTTTTCCGACGCGGCTGATGCAGGCCGGCGCCGCTGGCTATGTGACCAAGGGTGCAGCTCTGGATGAAATGGTCACGGCGATCCGCCAAGTGGCCGCCGGGCAACGCTTCATCAGCCCTGATATCGCCCAACAACTCGCGCTCAAGGCTTTTACTCCGGCTAGCGCCTCGCCGTTCGACAACCTGTCCGAGCGAGAAATGCAAATCGCCTACATGATCGTCAGTTGTGAGAAAGTGCAGAACATTGCCGACAAACTCTGCTTGAGCCCGAAGACAGTCAATACCTATCGTTACCGCCTGTTCGAGAAGCTGAGTATCAGCAGTGACGTTGAACTGACGCTGTTGGCTGTGCGCCACGGCATGGTTGACGCTTTACCCCACTGAGCATGAATCTTCCGGTGTTCGACCCCAGTGCTTTTCTTTCTACGGCCAGCAACAAGCCTGGCGTATATCGCATGTTCGATCTGCAGGGCGAATTGTTGTATGTGGGTAAAGCCAAGCACCTGAAAAAACGCCTGGCCAGCTATTTTCGCAAAACCGGGCTCAGCCCCAAGACCGCGGCGCTGGTGGCACGCATTCAGCAGATTGACACCACCATCACGGCTAACGAAACCGAAGCGCTGCTGTTGGAACAGAGCCTGATCAAGGCATCCAGGCCACCGTACAATATTCTGTTGCGTGACGATAAATCCTACCCCTATGTTTTTTTGTCCAGCCAGGACAGCTACCCGCGCCTAGGTCTGCACCGCGGCACCAAGAAGCTCAAAGGCCGTTACTTCGGGCCCTATCCCAGCGCTGGCGCGATCCGTGAAAGCCTCAGTCTGTTGCAAAAGACGTTTAAGGTACGCCAGTGCGAGGACAGCTATTTCCGCAACCGCACCAGGCCCTGTTTGCAGCATCAGATCAATCGCTGCAAGGCGCCTTGCGTCGGCCTGGTAGATGAACAGGAATACGCTGAGGATGTTCGCCACTCAATCATGTTTCTTGAGGGGCGCAGTAATGCCCTGGCTGATGAGCTGGCCAAGGGCATGGAACAAGCTGCAGAGCAGCTTGATTTTGAGCGTGCCGCCGAGTTGCGTGATCAGATGGCGCTGCTGCGGCGCGTGCAAGACCAGCAGAGCATGGATACCGAGCAGGGCAACGTCGATATCGTTGCCGCCTCAGTAGCCCCCGGTGGCGCCTGTGTGCATGTGCTGATGGTGCGCCAGGGCAGGGTGCTGGGCAGCAAGAATCATTTCCCACGCGTGCCTATCGAGCAGACGCCGGGCGAAGTGCTGGCGGCCTTTTTGCCCCAGTATTATCTGGGCAGCGCCGAGCGCGAACTGCCTGGCGAGATTATCGTCAACGCCGAGCATGAGGATATGCCGGTCATCGCCGAAGCACTGGCCCAGGCCCGCGGGCATAATCTGACCATCAGCTACCGGGTCAGGGGGACACGCAGCCGCTGGCAAAGTCTCGCGGCGAATAATGCCGATCTGGCTTTGGCTGGCATGCTGGCCAACCGGCAAAACGTGCAGATCCGTTTCGACGCGCTGCAGGAGGCTCTGCAGCTGGAAGAGCGGCCTACGCGACTGGAGTGTTATGACATCAGCCACTCCAGTGGTGAAGCGACAGTGGCTTCCTGCGTGGTGTTTGGCCCGGACGGGCCGCTGAAGAGTGATTACCGACGCTTCAATATCGAGGGCGTGACTGCGGGCGACGATTATGCCGCCATGCGCCAGGCTTTGACCCGGCGCTTCAGTCGCATCCAGGAGGGCGAGGGCAAGATGCCGGATATTCTGCTCGTCGATGGCGGCAAGGGGCAGATGTCCATGGCGCTTGAGGTGCTGCAGGAGCTGGCCATCCACGGTCTGACGCTGGTCGGTGTGGCCAAGGGCGTCACCCGCAAGGCCGGTATGGAAACGCTCTACCTCAACGATCCGCACAACGAGCTGGTGCTGCCGGGCCACTCACCCGCGTTGCATTTGATTCAGCATATCCGCGATGAAGCGCACCGTTTTGCCATTACCGGCCACCGCGCCCGACGCGGCAAGGCGCGCACGACCTCGCCGCTCGAAGGCATAGAAGGCGTCGGACCCAAGCGGCGACGTGAACTGTTGAAGCACTTTGGCGGTCTGCAGGAACTGAGGCGCGCCAGTGCAGCGGAAATGGGCAAAGTGCCGGGCATCAGCAAAAAACTTGCGGAACAGATTTATGCAGCGCTGCATAGCGACTAGAATGCGCAATTGCACAGAGGCAACCAATCACTCATGAACATACCGAACATTTTGACGTTGCTGCGGGTCGGCCTGATCCCCGTCTTCATCCTGTTTTACTATTTGCCGCTGCACTGGAGCTATCTGGCTGCGGCCATCGTATTCAGCGTGGCGAGTGTCACCGACTGGCTGGATGGCTATCTGGCCCGAAAATGGGAACAGAGTACGCCTTTCGGTGCCTTTCTCGATCCGGTGGCCGATAAGCTGATGGTCGCTGTTGCCCTGGTGCTGCTGGTACAGAGCCATGCGAATTTCTGGGTAACGGCGCCAGCCATGGTGATCATCGGCCGTGAAATCGTCATTTCAGCCCTGCGTGAATGGATGGCCGAGCTGGGCAAGCGTGCCCATGTGGCCGTATCCCAACTGGGCAAATACAAGACCGCAGCACAGATGGTGGCGCTGATCGTCCTGCTGGCCAATCCGCCCTTGATCAATAACTGGGTGGTACTGGGTTACGTATTGCTGATGATCTCGGCAGTACTGACATTCTGGTCCATGTATGTCTACCTGCGCGCTGCCTGGCCGTATATGAGCATGCATGCCGGGCAAAAAAGCGACGAATAAGTATTTCTGAATCAATGACTTGACAGGTGCGCGCAGAACGATAGAATAGGCGCCGCTGCAAAGCGTGAACAGCTCGATTGGCAGAGCACGACCTTGTTGAGGTCGGGGTGGGGCGCATAGCCTCGCGAGTTTTCGCGACCTTAAGGTCAAATAGTTGTAAATGTGTGCGGGAATAGCTCAGTTGGTAGAGCACGACCTTGCCAAGGTCGGGGTCGCGAGTTCGAGTCTCGTTTCCCGCTCCAGATTCAGATCAAAGCCACCTCCGGGTGGCTTTTTTGTGCCCGGCTAAAAGCAACTGACAGCCTCCTTGGCGGTCAACTGATCGCATCCCCTGTGTATAGACTAAACTCTCGTGAGAAGACTCTCTGGCGCGTGCGCAAAAGCCTAAGACTAATGTCGGGGATTTATTCTCAGGCTGAATTTTGCAGAATCGTCGTCACGGAATCCTTCCTAGTGAGTGGAATGTCCCAAATCGGTAATAACAATAAAGCGGAGAATAATGCGATGGATGACAAAGAAAAAGGTGCTGCGTATTGGTCGGCGAACCTACGCCTGATCACGTGGAGCCTGGTGATATGGGCCTTAGTTTCCTTCGGTTTCGGCATCCTGTTAAGGCCCATGCTGTCCGGCATTTCAGTGGGTGGCGCTGACCTTGGTTTCTGGTTTGCCCAACAGGGCTCAATCCTTGTATTCCTTGTCCTGATCTTCTTCTATGCCTGGAGAATGAATCGTCTGGACAAAGAACACGGCCTGGAGGAGTAAACGGATATGAGCCAATTTCTTATTAATCTATTATTCGTCGGTGGTTCCTTCGCTATTTACGTCGGTATTGCCATCTGGGCACGTGCCGGTTCCACCAAGGAGTTTTATATCGCCGGTGGCGGCGTGCATCCCGTCACCAACGGCATGGCAACGGCCGCTGACTGGATGTCTGCTGCCTCCTTCATCTCAATGGCTGGTCTGATCTCAGTCGGCTATGTCAACTCGTCCTTCCTGATGAGCTGGACCGGCGGCTTTGTGTTGCTGGCGATGCTGCTGGCACCTTACCTGCGCAAATTCGGCAAATACACTGTGCCGGATTTCGTCGGTGATCGCTTCAACAGTAATGCTGCCCGAATAGTCGCAGTTATCTGCCTGCTGGTGATTTCCACTACCTATGTTATCGGACAGATGACAGGGGCGGGCGTAGCCTTTGCACGCTTCCTTGAAGTGGATAGCACCACCGGTCTTATCATTGCATCGGCCATCGTATTCGTTTATGCGGTACTGGGCGGCATGAAAGGCATTACCTACACTCAGGTTGCCCAGTACGTCGTGCTGATTATTGCCTATACCATTCCGGCCATCTTTATTTCGCTGCAAATGACCGGCCATGTTCTGCCACAAACCGGTCTGTTCGGTACACACCTCGAGTCAGGTGTGCCGATGCTGCAGAAACTGGATGAAGTGGTACGTGAGCTGGGCTTCCAGGACTACACTGCTGATGTCACCAACAAGCTGAACATGTTCCTGTTCACCGTGTCGCTGATGATTGGTACTGCCGGTCTGCCACACGTGATCATTCGCTTCTTCACTGTACCCAAGGTTGCTGATGCTCGCTGGACAGCTGGCTGGGCTCTGGTATTCATTGCCCTTCTGTACACCACAGCCCCAGCGGTAGCCTCCATGGGCCGCCTGAACCTGATCAACACCATCTATCCGGATGGTCCGAATGCTGCGTCGCTGGAATATGCAGAACGGCCGCAATGGATTCAGACTTGGGAAGAAACCGGTCTTGTCACCTTTGAAGACAAGAACAATGATGGCCTGATCCAGATGTACAATGATGTACCCGCCTTTGCCGAAACAGCTGAAGCACGCGGCTGGGCTGGCAGTGAGCTGGTCGTTAACAACGACATCCTGGTACTGGCGAACCCCGAGATTGCCAATCTGCCGGGCTGGGTCATTGGCTTGATTGCTGCTGGTGGTATTGCCGCTGCACTGTCCACCGCTGCGGGTTTGCTGCTGGCAATCTCTTCGGCGATCAGTCACGACCTTATCAAGAAGATGATCAAGCCTGATATTACTGATAAAGGAGAAATGCTCGCAGCGCGTATTTCCATGGCGGTGGCCATCGTGATTGCCACCTGGCTGGGTATCAACCCTCCTGGCTTCGCTGCGCAGGTAGTGGCACTGGCCTTTGGTATTGCCGCCGCAACGATCTTCCCGGTCCTGATGATGGGTATTTTCTCCAAGCGCATCAACAGCAAGGGCGCGGTACTGGGCATGCTGGCTGGTTTGTTGACTACCACGGTTTACATCTTCGTTTATCTGGGCTGGTTCTTCATTCCAGGCACCGCTAGCCTGGCCAACATTCCGGAAAACTGGTTGTTCGGCATCTCGCCATTGTCGTTCGGTGCGGTCGGTGCACTGATCAACTTTGCCGTGGCCTTCGGGGTAGCTTATGCGACTGAAGCACCTCCGCAGGAAATTCAGGATCTGGTAGAGAGCGTTCGTTATCCGAAAGGCGCTGGCACTGCCGTAGATCACTGAGTACTATCCAAGCCAGACTTGCAGGGCTGAGCCCTGCAATTGGCTGAACCTAAGCGGGCTTCCTTATGGAAGCCCGCCTTATTTCCGGGAAAAGAATTCATGATCTGGCATTTGCTTGCATTAGCTGTAGCAGGTTTGGGTGCAGCGGGAATCGCTGTGCTGTTACGAAGTTTGAGTGGTAAAAGGCTGCCTAAATGGATTGTTCCCATCTTTGCCGGGGCAGGCATGCTGACTTACCAGATCTATTACGAGTACAACTGGTTCGAGCATAAGCAAAGTCAGTTGCCCGAGGCTTCACAGGTGGTAGAGATCGACCAGGAGGGTGTCTTCTGGCGTCCCTGGACCTACATGTTTCCGATGACAGTGGGCTTTACGGTGTTGGATACCGACAAGATCGTCCGGGTCGAGCGCGATGGGCAGCGCATCAGTCAGTTCATACTCTATGAGTTCGATAAGGAGTACGTGGACCTGGTGTCCCATAAGGCTCATCTGCTCAATTGCACCAGCCAGGAGCTGGTGCCCATGGCCGAGGATGGCACACTGCGGGTGGCGGCCATGCGCCGGGTTGAGCGTGAAGACCCGCTGTATCAGTCAGTCTGTCGTTGAACTGAGGCGTTGGGGGCGGGTGCGCCGGGTGTTAAGAGCGCGCTTGCCAAGCTCTTCGAATTGATACATAATGCAGCCCATCGAATGCGTTGAATCTGAAAAATATCAGTCTTATCAACAAGATAAGGCTAAAAATCGGGTTGTCCTGCATCGATTTAAAGTTACGTTTGATTCACCCACAACGTAGCTGCTCCATATGAGGCCGGGTGGCAGAGTGGTCATGCAGCGGATTGCAAATCCGTGAACGCCGGTTCGATTCCGACCTCGGCCTCCATTTATTCGTACCAAGCAGTTCTGCAATACCGTACTTGTCAGCCCGGATGGCGAAACTGGTAGACGCAAGGGACTTAAAATCCCTCGGAGGAAACTCCGTGCCGGTTCGATTCCGGCTCCGGGCACCAACAAAGCGCTCGACTCTCCCTCTGCAATACCTCTGATTCGCCAACCACACTTCAAGTTATTCCTTAGCTACTCGACTATAGCCACGCTGACCTCCCTTATTCAGTCTGTTGTTTCGTCATAGAGATTTTTCTCGAAAAAAAAGCGCTTAGACCGACTCACTTACTGGTAGTTCTTATTATTTAAAGTGACAAGTACCGTCTGTCTAGTTCGGGTGCTAGAGAAGGTCTTATTGAGCGAATGCCGGCACGGCGCAGAGTAATGCGCGTATGGTCGTGAGGTGGTTCAGCCTTGTTGCTGGGACCTCATCTATGTCTTCGTCTCGTTCCTCCCAACATGCGACCCGAGGTCGCATGCCGTTGGGCAAGTGCTTGCTTGAACTCAAAAATGCGAGTAACTCCGCAATAAACATGGGTTTTGGCGGTTAACATAGGGCGAACGTGTCAGAAGAAGCATTCTTGCAGTCAGCCAGATTTGACTGTGATCAAGTCTAAAATCCAGATTGAACGATACACTCGAGCCCAATCCGCACAAGTCACCTCGTCAGTACCCGGAGTCCCGCCAGATGACAAACCCAATCAGTGCAGCATGGGTCTGTAAAGCTATTATCTGCATTGTCCTTGGGCTGGGAGCCTTCCAGACTGCAGCTGCCGAAGGTTACGCCGAGCTTGTACAGCAGCGCATTGATAACACATTGCCGGAGGCCGATAGCGTTTCCGAGCCTGAGGGCGACTACAACGTCCGCACCCTGTATGCCGGTGAAGAGGTAGTCGGCTATACCTACCAAAGCATCGACGTCACTACTATCCCTGCCTATTCCGGCAAACCTATTAACCTCCATGTCATCCTGGACCCGCTGGGCGTGATCGTTGATGCCTATGTACTGGAGCATCATGAGCCCATCCTGCTGATCGGCATTCCTGAGCATAAACTGCACGATTTCACCGCCAAGTATGACGGTATCTCTGTCAACCAACGTGTTGTGGTCGGCCGGTCGAGGGATGAGAACGCCGTCACTGTGGATGCGGTCAGCGGCGCGACGGTAACCGTCATGGTGGTCAATGAAATCGTCATGGGTACTGCTCATACGGTGGCGGTATCGCTGGGGCTGGTCGAAGAGACCAGCGGCGTTGGAACCAAGCCGGCTATCGTACGCGACGATGTATACGAGCAGGCAGACTGGGCGACCCTGACCGGTAACGGTGCAATCCGTCGCCTGCATCTAACCCATGGTGAGATCGATGAAGCCTTCCGCGGTACCGAGGCGGAGGGTCTAGACGAGGCGGCACCCGATCAGCTCGACGCCACATTTATCGACCTGTATGCCGCGCATCTCAACCCGCCGACTATCGGTCGTAACTTGCTGGGCGACAACCAGTATCGCTTCCTGATGGAAGACCTCGAACCTGGAGAGCACGCCATTGCGGTCATGGGTAATGGCGATTATTCATACAAGGGTTCCGGCTATGTACGCGGCGGCATCTTTGATCGGGTGCAGTTGCGCCAGTTTGGCGAGATGATCAGCTTCCGCGATATGGATCATGACCGGTTGTCTGATGTGTTCGCCGAGGGTATGCCCGCGTTTGACGAGATGTCGATCTTCATCGTGCGGGATGAGCACAACTTTGATCCGGGCACGCCCTGGACCCTGGAGCTGCTGGTGCGCCGCCAGACCGGTCCGGTCAGCAGCATGTTCACCAGCTTCGAGCTGCCATACCAGTTGCCTGAGGACTACATCGAGCGGCCAGAGCCGACTGAGCAGGAGTTGGCCGCCATCGAAGAGGCCAACCGGCCGATGTGGGTAAACATCTGGTATCAGCAAAGCTGGAAAATCGGCGTGGTCGTTACGGCACTGCTGGTGCTGCTCGGCATCCTGTTCTTCCAGGACAAGCTCACCAAGCATCCGAGCATGCTGCACTGGCTGCGCCGCGGCTACCTGATCTTCACCGTGGTCTTTCTCGGCTGGTATGCGCTGGGGCAGCTGTCGATCGTCAACGTGCTGACCTTTGTGCACGCGGTGTTTCAGGACTTCCGCTGGGAGCTGTTTCTCACCGATCCGATCATCTTCATCCTGTGGGTCTTCACTGCGGCCAGTATTCTGCTCTGGGGTCGCGGCGTGTTCTGCGGTTGGCTTTGCCCCTTCGGCGCACTGCAGGAATTGATCAACGAAGCGGCGCGCAAATTGAAAGTGCCGCAGTACGAGCTTCCCTTCGTGGTACACGAGCGTCTGTGGGCGATCAAATACATAGTGCTCATGGTGCTCTTTGCCATCTCGCTGGAATCCATGGGTGTCGCGGAGCAGGCAGCCGAGGTAGAGCCGTTCAAGACGGCCATTACGCTGAAATTCGATCGTCAGTGGTGGTTTGTGCTGTATGCGGTAATCCTGCTGGTGATCAGCATCTTCACTCGCAAGGTCTACTGCCGCTATATCTGCCCCCTCGGCGCGGCACTGGCTATTCCCTCGAAATTCCGCCTGTTCGACTAGCTCAAGCGCCGTAAGGAATGTGGCGACCCCTGCCAGTTGTGCGCCAAGGAGTGCGAAATTCAGGCCATTCATCCGGATGGGCATATCAATCACAACGAATGCCATTACTGCCTGGATTGTCAGATGACCTATCACAACGATGAAAAATGTCCGCCCCTGATTCTGAAGAACAAACGCGGCCGCAAAGGCAAGAAGGAGCCCGTTCCCGAATTGATACCTGTACATGTGGTTGAACCCTGAACGACCGGAAACCGGAATGTTCAAGATCCGTATCTGAAGATTGAAGCTGTATCCAAGGAGTTAAAAATATGAGCGACAAAGAAAAGAAATCCACCGAAATACTGGAGGCCAAGGGCCTGAGCCGCCGCGGCTTCCTTGGTGCCAGCGCCATGACAGGTGCAGCAGTTGTCGGTGCCACGGCGCTGGGTAGCTCGATCATGAGCCGCGAAGCCTTTGCCCAGGCCGCCAAAGAAACCAAGTCCAAGACTTATGTCGGGCCGGGTGAACTGGATTCCTACTATGGTTTCTGGAGCGGCGGACACCAGGGTGAGGTCCGGGTCATGGGGGTCCCCTCCATGCGCGAGTTGATGCGCATTCCCGTGTTCAACGTCGATTCGGCCACCGGCTGGGGCTTGACCAACGAAAGCCGGCATGTCCTGGGTGACAGCGCCAAGTTTCTGAACGGCGACTGCCACCACCCACACATCTCCATGACCGATGGCAAATACGACGGCAAGTATCTGTTTATCAACGACAAGGCCAATAGCCGCGTGGCGCGGATTCGCCTGGATATCATGAAGTGTGACAAGATCACCACGATTCCCAACGTTCAGTCGATACACGGTCTGCGGCTGCAGAAGGTGCCGCACACCAAATACGTTTTTGCCAATGCTGAATTCTTTATTCCGCACCCGAACGACGGCACCAACTTCGACTTGTCCGGCGATGACGTTTACACCATGTTCAACGTGATTGATGCTGAAAGCATGGAAGTCGCTTTCCAGGTGATCGTGGACGGCAACCTGGACAATACCGATGCGGATTACACGGGTAAGTATGCAGCGTCAACCTGCTACAACTCGGAAAAAGCCACTGATCTGGGCGGCATGATGCGCGCCGAACGCGACTGGGTAGTGGTGTTCAATATCGCGCGCATCGAGGCAGCGGTCAAAAAGGGCGATTACATCACCCTCGGCGACTCCAAAGTGCCGGTTGTGAATGGCCGTGCCGGCTCAGAACTGACACGCTACATCCCGATTCCAAAGAATCCCCACGGCTGTAACACTTCTCCCGATGGCAAATACTTCGTCGTGGCCGGCAAACTGTCACCTACGGCCAGCATGATCGCTATCGACCGACTCGATGATCTGTTCGACGACAAGTTCGAGGATCCTCGCGAAACGGTCATTGCCGAAGTTGAACTGGGCCTGGGACCGCTGCACACCACCTTTGATGGCCGTGGCAATGCCTATACCACCCTGTTTATCGATAGCCAGGTGGTCAAGTGGAACATGGCAGATGCCATTCGTGCCTACAACGGCGAAGACGTCAACTACATCAAGCAGAAGATTGACGTGCATTACCAGCCCGGACACAACCATGCATCGCTGGCCGAATCATCCGAAGCGGATGGTCAGTGGATGGTAGTGCTCAGCAAGTTCTCCAAGGATCGCTTCCTGCCGACCGGACCGCTACACCCTGAGAATGACCAG
The DNA here is from genome assembly GCA_046496585.1 of Halopseudomonas sp. Taxonomy (GTDB): domain Bacteria; phylum Pseudomonadota; class Gammaproteobacteria; order Pseudomonadales; family Pseudomonadaceae; genus Halopseudomonas. Next base: position 707 of record JAWOGT010000297.1, on the reverse strand, counting down.
TTGTTCGACATCTCCGGCGATGAAATGAAGCTGGTGCATGACGGTCCAGCGTTTGCCGAGCCGCATGACTGCATTCTGGTGCGTCGTGATCAGATCCGCACCAAGAAAGTCTGGGACCGCGATGATCTGTTCTTTGCCGAAACGGTCAAAAGGGCGGACAAGGATGGCATTAACCTGACTGCGGATAACAAAGTGATCCGCGACGGCAACCAAGTGCGTGTCTACATGACGTCTTTCGCGCCGGCTTTCGGTTTGACCGAGTTTACTGTCAAGCAAGGTGACGAAGTCACTGTGACCATCACCAACATTGACCAGATCGAGGACGTAACCCACGGCTTCGTCATGGTTAACCATGGAGTGAGCATGGAGATCAGCCCGCAACAGACCTCGTCCATTACCTTCACCGCCGACAAACCCGGTGTGTACTGGTACTACTGCAGCTGGTTCTGCCACGCATTACACATGGAAATGACGGGGCGGATGATGGTCGAGCCGGCCTGATAAGCTGGTTAGCAGTCTGTATTACAGCCCGGCGAGCCCGTCGGGCTGTCTTTCGATGGCAGCCGAAGAAGGTAATAGCAGTGCCGAAAACACCAGCGAGAGCGGCATCGCGCTTTAGTGCAGCCTGTGCATTACTGTATTTTATCGGAGTGGCTCAGGCGGCTCCGCAGAACATCACCGAGTTGCCACTGTCTGCTGACAGTGGC
>JAWOGT010000274.1:0-12344 GCA_046496585.1 Halopseudomonas sp. | reverse complement strand
CAAGCCGTTGGGCAACTTCTTCGTAGGCTTCGATGACGCCGCCCAGACCCTGACGGAAACGGTCCTTGTCCATCTTTTTGCCGGTGGCCTTGTCCCATAGACGGCAGCCATCCGGGCTGAACTCGTCACCCAGTACAATCTCGCCCTTGAACAGGCCAAACTCCAGCTTGAAGTCCACCAGCATCAGACCGGCCTGATCGAACAGCTGGGTCAGGACGGCGTTGACCATCAAGGTCAGCTCCTGCATGCGCTCCAGCTGCGCGGCAGTAGCCCAGCCGAAGGTAACCACGTGCGAGGCATTAATGAAGGGATCGCCCTTGGCGTCGTCCTTCAGGAACAACTCGAATGTCGGCGGCAGCAGCGCAGTACCCTCTTCGATACCCAGGCGCTTGACCAGGCTGCCGGCAGCGTAATTGCGCACGACGCATTCCACCGGAATCATGTCGAGCTTCTTGACCAGCACCTCGGTGTCGGAGAGCAGTGCATCGAACTGGGTCGGAATGCCTGCGGCCTCGAGCTTTTCCATAATAAAGGCATTGAAACGGTTGTTGACCATGCCCTTGCGTTCCAGCTGCTCAATCTTCTTGCCATCGAAGGCAGAGGTATCGTTGCGAAACAGCAGGATCAGACGATCCGCGTCATCGGTGGCATAAACCGATTTGGCCTTGCCACGGTAGAGTTCATTGCGTTTTTCCATTATCGACTCCTGCTATACGCATAAGGTAAGAGGGTGCCCGGTCATAGACTGCCAAGGCAAACCCTGATTCTGTTTGGCCAGATGCAAATCCCCCGGCCATCCGTGCAGAGCCCGACTGAGCTCGCCCAATGCCAGATCGGGACGGTTGTTCTTCTCGCTGATGTGCGCAATGGCCACATGTTTGAGTTTCGATTTATCGATGGCTTGCAGTAGTCCAGCGGCCTGCTGATTGCTCAAGTGACCCAGATCGCCGGCGACACGGGCGCGCAAACTCGCCGGATAAGGGCCATCAGCGAGCATCTGCGGATCGTAATTGGCCTCGAGAAACAAGGCATCCAGACCGCTATAGCGCTCGATGATCCACGGCGTGATCGCCCCCGTGTCGGTGAGAACACCCAATCGATGCCCACCGCTGTCGAAAACAAACTGGCACGGCTCGCGCGCATCATGTGGCACAGCCACCGGAAAAATATGGATGTCGCCGATCACGAAGCCGCGATCGAGGTCGATACGCTCATAAGGTAATTCAAAATTCTTGAGTGCTCGGTGGGTGCCTGCGGTCATATACACCGGTAGCTGGTAACGCTTGGCCAGCCGTTGAACGCCGTTGATGTGATCTGCATGCTCATGCGTGACCAATATTGCGCTTAGCTGTCTGGCGCTCAACCCGGCAGCCGCAAGGCGCTGCTCGGTGGCTCGCAGGCTGAACCCGCAGTCCACCAGCAGGCGGGTCTGAGCATATTCGACCACCGTGGCATTGCCCTTGCTGCCACTGCCCAGCGAACAATAGCGCACCCGCTACAGCCGGCTCATCAAATCAGGTTATCGCGGATACGTGTCAGCAGCGCCCGGGCCTGAGCCGCATCGGCAGCTGTTTCAATCCCCCGCTCCACAGTGACTTGCACGCCGTTGCTGACCTGGGTCAGACGTACCTGCAGCGGCCGCTCAACGTCCTCTTCGTTACCCTCGCGGCCAAACAAACGGCCGAAAAAGCCGGGCTTTTTCTCCTGGCTGCTTGCGGTCTGATCCAGATCGACGAAGTAAACACCGCTGCTGCGATCAAGGTCGGTCACCAGTACATCGGCACGGCCCAAGGCATCGCCAACGGCAGCCCAGGTGCGATTGAAATCAGCTTGAATATTCAGCACGGCATTACCGGCGCCGTCCCGGTCCAGGGTCGCCTGTTGCCCGCTCAAACCGCTCTGCGAGGCCACCAGCGAGGTGCTGCCATCGGCGCGGGCCTGGCTCAGGTAGCTTTCCATCTCGGCCAGCACCGCGCGCTCGAGATTGCGGTTATCCGAGGTCTCCGGCCACTCATCGCGGTTACCACCCTGGCTGCGTGAGGTATGCAGAACGAATATCTCGCTGCTGCCTGCCTGCACGCCAGGCTCCACGCGCATGCGGAAGCGGTGTTCCTGATCACGCAGGCTGCGCCCCTCACCCACCGCTGGCGCGATACGACGTACCAGCGGGTTATCGGTCTGGGTATCCAATGCTATCCAGCCGCTCTGCACTTCGCCAAGACTGGCGTTTTCTGACGCCACCGGGACCTGATAATCAGTCCAGAACCGTCTGACCAATGGCCAGGTGTCAGCGGGTGTGCGCTGGGCATGCACCCAGCGCACCGAGCCATTTTGCTGCAGGGAAAATTCCGACGCATCAGCACTGACCTGCAGCGCTTGCGGCCGCGGCATATCGAATTTGTCGTACTCCTCAGCACCCGCTATCTGACCCGGCACAGGCAGCAAATCACCCATCGGCTTGCTATCAACGCCGTCTGGAACCGTCATTCTGGGCCGGATTTGTGCGGCCTGATAATCAGAACCACGGTCTCTGAAAAAGCCATCTTCACCATAGATGTATCCACAACCACTCAGGCTGCCCAACAGCACGACCGATAGAGCACCCAGAACAGGCTTCATAATGATTTCCTTGCTGAAATTAACTCGTCGAGTAGCGCTCACAACACACCGCATTCACGCAGGGCATTACGAACCGTCTCATGGCAACGGGCGCTCAAGGGCGTGAGTGGCAGGCGCATGCCATCGCCCATCAAGCCCATCTCATGCAGCGCCCATTTCACCGGAATGGGGTTGGACTCGATAAACAGTGCCTTGTGCAGCGGCATCAGCGACTCGTTAATGCGCCTTGCCGTATCGGTATCACCCTTTAACGCTGCGGCGCAGAGGTCATGCATTGCCTGGGGCGCAACATTGGCGGTGACCGAAATATTGCCTTTGCCGCCCATCAATATCAGTTCCACGGCAGTGGGATCATCGCCGGAATATACCGCCAGGCGATCACCCACCCGGTCAATCAGCTCGCGGGCACGCTGCAAATCGCCGGTGGCTTCTTTAATGCCGATGATATTGCGCGTATCAGCCAACCGCTCAACCGTTTCTGGCAACATGTCACAGGCCGTGCGGCCGGGCACGTTATACAGAATCTGCGGAATATCCACAGCTTCGGCGATAAACCGATAATGCTGATACAGGCCTTCCTGGGTCGGCTTGTTGTAATAGGGCGTCACCAGCAGGCAGGCATCGGCCTTGACACTACGGGCAGATTCCGTCAGCTCGACAGCCTCTCGCGTTGAGTTCGCGCCCGTGCCAGCAATCACCGGAACACGACCGGCGACCTGATCGACAACGCGGCGAATAGCTTCTTTATGTTCGCTCATGCTCAACGTAGCAGACTCACCGGTGGTCCCTACGGCAACGATGCCATCAGTACCATTTTCCAGATGAAAGTCGATAAGCCGCTCAAGGGCCAGCCAGTCTAGGCCTCCACGTGAATCCATGGGTGTAACCAGCGCCACTAGGCTGCCTGCGATCATGCAACTGCTCCAGTTGAAACATTGACCCGCAATGGTACTTTCGCCGTGCTGTCAGCACAAGGGAAGCAGGGAAGAATTCGCCTGGCAATCAGGGCCGCAAATACGACTCGCGGCGTGATTTGACCGCGATTGTCAGCAGAGCCTCAATAGAAAGTTGAACCCCTTGCCGCAGGCGGCGACAATAGTAGCCCTAGCAGTCCTGATAGTTCGCCGCCGAGCCTTCGGATCAGGCCCTCCCTCACGTCAAGGAGCATCATGACCACCGCCAATAGCCAACGGGACCAGTTTCTGGTTATCAACGCCATGGGCTCACAAACCACCAGCATGGTCACCACCCTGACACGGCTGTGCCTTGAGCAGCGCTGCCTGATTACCAGCAGCCGCATGAGCCGCCACGGCACCTGTACTTCGCTGCTCCTGCAAGTCAATGGTAACTGGGACGCCCTGGCGCGACTGGAAAGCCTGATGCTGACCGTCGCCAAGCGCGAGAACCTGACGCTGTCGATGAACCGCAGCCGCAGCCTGGAAGAGCGGCCGCAAGCACTCCCCTACAACGTTTTTGTCACTGCGGCCCAGCGTCCGGAGCTGTGCGCCGAGCTCTGCACCTTTTTCCAGCAAATTGAAATCGACATAGAAGAACTGTACAGCTTTACCTATCTGGCCCAGCACACCGGCACCGCCATGCTGAACATGACGCTGACCATCGCCATACCGGCGAAAACCCAGCTCAGCTGGCTGCGCGAGCAGTTCCTGGACTTTTGCGACGAATTGAACCTGGACGCCGTTATCGAACCCTGGCGGCCCATCCACTGATTAGCTAACAACCAGAGGAATCAACATGAGTGTTACTGTCGACCAGCCAGTACCCGACTTCACTGCCCAGGCCACCAGCGGACAGAGTGTCAATCTGGAGACGCTGAAGGGAACCAAACTGGTCATCTATTTCTACCCCAAGGACAATACCCCCGGCTGCACCACACAGGGCCAGGATTTTCGCGATCGGCATGCCGACTTCGTCGCGGCTCATACGCTAATACTGGGGGTTTCCAAGGACAGCCTGCGCAGCCACGAGAACTTCAAGACCAAGCAGAGCTTTCCGTTCGAACTCATCAGCGACGGCGACGAAAGCCTGTGCCGCCTGTTTGACGTGATTCAGTTAAAACAGATGTACGGCAAGGAGTATGAAGGCATCGAACGCAGCACCTTTCTCATCGACCAGCATGGCGTGCTGCGCCGTGAGTGGCGCAAGGTCAAGGTCAAGGGCCACGTCGCTGAGGTACTGCAAGCGGCGCAAGACCTCACTAGCTGATCAAGGCTGCGGATCAGTAATCCCGGGGTGATCGTCCGGAGTTGCCACAGAGGCCGCTTCGACCCCCCGCGGCCAGGCATACAGCACCGCCTTGAACAGCGTCGCCAGGGGTATCGCAAAGAATATCCCCCAGAATCCCCACAGGCCGCCGAATATCAGCACGGCTGAGATGATTGCGATCGGATGCAGATTGACCGCCTCGGAGAACAGAACAGGCACCAGCACATTGCCATCAAGCGTCTGAATCACCGCATAGACGATCATCAGCACCATGAACTCGTTGCCCAGACCCCACTGAAAAAGCCCGATCAGCGCCACCGGGATGGTCGCCACGGTAGCCCCAATGTAGGGCACCAGCACCGAGAGCCCAACGACCACCGCCAGCAAGGCGGCGTAATTGACCTTCAGCACCGCAAAACAGATATAACTGACGGCGCCAACAATGAGAATTTCAATCACCTTGCCGCGGATGTAATTGGCAATCTGCTGGTTCATCTCGGTCCAGACCTGGGTCATCAGGCGCCGCTCACGGGGCAACAGACCGACCATCCAGGCGGTGATTTTCTGGTTATCCATCAGAAAGAAGAACACCAGAATAGGCACCAGAACCAGGTAGATCAGGATCGTCATGAGCATCGGCAGACTGGCCAGCGACTGAGATAACAACCACTGACCGAACTGCCCCAGTTCGCCGTTGATCGAGGCGATCAGTCGCTCGATCTGATCCTGTGAAACCAGCGCCGGATACTGCTCAGGCAGGTGTTCAAGCTGTGACTGCCATTGCACCAACATCCGCGGCAGCTCGTTAAGCAGGTTGATGATCTGTTTCCAGACCAGTGGCATAACCACGCCCAACAGCGCTGCCAGAGCGCTCAAAAACAGCAGGAAGACCAGCCACACAGACAGCGTGTGCGGCACCTGCCAGCGGCGCATCAGGGTTACCAGACCTTGCAGCAGGTATGCCAGCACCAGGCCCGTGAGCAGCGGCGCAAGCTTGCCGCCAAAACTGATAATAATGGCGAAGCCCAGTGCCAGCACCACTGCTAGTACGACGGCCTCTTCATCGGAAAAGTAGCGATGTACCCACCCCTGGAAAACCTTCAACATACCTGTTGCTCTCACCTCTTGCGCAACCAATAATGAAATTCGCTATCCAAGGTTTCGGCTGCAATCAGTTCGTTGCCAGACAGCTCGGCGAAACGCTGCATATCCCGTTGCGAACCCGCATCAGTCGCCAGCACGTGAAGGATCTCGTTGGCCTGCATCGTGTTCAGCTCCATCTTGGTCTTGAGCAGCGGCAGAGGACAGGACAGGCCCCGAGCATCGAGGGTACGGGACACATCCCGGGCAATTTTCCGCCCAATTGAATCAACCGCCATAACTAACTCCTTGATAGCAAGTGCTACAGTATAGCCTTGCAAGGTCGAAGGCAGACACCCAATCCGGACAGGCCGAAGGTAATCATGTATTTCAAACCGGTTGTAATCTCGGCGCTGGTCAAAGCGGTTGGCTTTTGCGTCATGGCCACCATGGCGGCGCCGCTCAGCGCGCAGGCCGATGAATTCAATCTGCCGTCGCTGGGCGACACCAGCTCGTCGATCATGTCCCGCGAACAGGAATACCAGTTGGGGCGTGCCTGGGTGTCGATGTTGCGTGGATCGGTTGCCACCATGGATGACCCCCTGCTCAAGGATTTCGTCGAGCGCCACGTTTTCAGGCTGGCTGAAACCAGCCAGCTGACCGACCGGCGGCTGACCTTCGTGCTGATTGAAAGCCCCCAACTGAACGCCTTCGCCGCGCCCGGCGGCGTGGTGGGCGTTAACGGCGGCCTGTTTCTCAACGCCCACACCGAAGCCGAATTCGCCTCGGTCATGGCCCACGAGCTGGCTCACCTGTCCCAACGGCATTTTTCCCGGGGCATGGAACAGCAGCAGCGTATGCGTATCCCGGTGATGACCGCCATGCTCGCCAGCGTCATCCTCGCCGCTGCCGGGGGTGGCGACGTGGCCATGGCTGCGCTCGCTTCAACACAGGCGGCAGCGATCCAGGAACAGCGCCGGTTCTCACGGCAAAATGAACAGGAAGCCGATCGCATCGGGCTGCTGAATCTCAACCAGGCGGGCTACGACCCCACCGCGATGCCTGACATGTTCGAACGCCTGGCCCGGCTCAGCCGCTTCAGCCGCACACCTCCGGAGTTTTTACTGACCCACCCGGTGAACCAGTCGCGTATCGCCGACTCACGCAATCGCGCCGAACAGCTTCCCGGTGAAGGACGCCGCGACAGCGTCGAATATCAGATGATGCGTGGCCGTGTTCAACTCCACCACGAGCGCAACCCCGGCCTGGCGGTACAGCGCTTTCGCGTATTGCTCGATGAACACCAAGGCAAGCATGCCGCCGCACGGTACGGGCTGGTCCTGGCACTCACCCGCAGCGGCCAGCATGCCGAGGCTGCCACAGCGCTGGAACCGCTACTTGCAGAGTACGCCAATAATATAGCGGTTAACCTGGCGGCCATCGAACTGGACGCCAATCGCAACCAGCCCGATCAAGCCATGCAGCGTGTGGAACGCCTGCTGCAACTGAATCCGGGCAATTACCCATTACTGCAAGCCAGAGCAGACCTGCTGCTGCGCGCGCAACGTTATCAGGAAGCTGAGCAGGCGATCGACAGCCTGGCCAGCCAGCGCAGCAACGACCCGGACATCTGGTATCTGGCAGCCGAGATCCGCGGCCTGGCCGGCAATATTCTGGGCGTGCATTTGGCCCGGGCGGAGTACTTCATGTTGGCTGGCGACCTGGAGCAGGCCGGCGAGCAACTCACGCTGGCCTCACGGCGCGCGGGTGACAATTACGTCATGAGTGCACGTATCGAGGCCAGACAAAAGGACCTCGCCGTTCAGCGAGAAATCCTCAAGAGCTTTTGATCAGGCGTTGCCTGTAGCGGCCAGCTTGGCCTGACGGGTAAAGTCCAGCATCCGCTCCAGGGACTGAACCGCACGCGGTATCAGCTCGGCGGCGACCTGAACTTCGTTGCTACCCTGCTGCAGGCTCTGTAACAAGCCGGGCAAGGTATTCATCGCCATCCAGGGGCAGTGCGCGCAGCTGCGGCAGGTTGCGCCGTCGCCGGCAGTGGGCGCCTCGATCAGCTGCTTGCCCGGCGCGCCCTGATGCATCTTGTAGAAGATGCCCCGATCAGTCGCCACAATAAAGGTCGGGTTCGGTAGCGTTTGGGTGGCCTGGATCAGCTGGCTGGTCGAGCCCACCACGTCCGCCAGCTCAATGACCGACATCGGCGACTCGGGATGCACCAGAATGGCGGCATCCGGGTACACGGCCTTGAGATCTTGCAGCGCCTTGGCCTTGAATTCCTCATGCACGATGCAGGACCCTTCCCACAACAGCATGTCTGCGCCGGTTTCGCGCTGGATATATCTGCCCAGGTGCTGGTCCGGCGCCCAGAGAATCTTTTCGCCCTTGTCCATCAGGTGCCCAACTATCTGCAATGCGCAACTGGAGGTGACGACCCAATCGGCGCGCGCCTTCACCGCCGCAGAGGTATTGGCATACACCACCACGGTGCGATCCGGATGCTGATCACAGAACGCGGAAAACTCGTCAATCGGGCAGCCAATATCCAGCGAGCAGGTAGCCTCCAAAGTAGGCATCAATACGCGCTTCTCCGGGCTCAGAATCTTCGCCGTCTCACCCATGAAGCGGACCCCGGCAACCACCAGGGTAGAGGCCGGATGATCGCGGCCAAAGCGCGCCATCTCCAGCGAGTCGGACACGCATCCACCCGTCTCCTCCGCCAGTGATTGCAACATCGGGTCGGTATAATAGTGCGCAACCAGCACAGCGTTCTGGGCCTTGAGTTCTTCGGCAATGCGGCGCTTGTAGTCAGCCTGCTCGGCGTCGGTCAATGGCGCAACCTGTTTGGCTGCCAGATGCGCCTGCACCAATACCCTTTCGGGAATCTGTGACATCAGTTGATCCTGTTTTGAATACGATACCTCATACTAGCACGCGGCACTCTTGTGTAACTTGAACTTAACTCCCGGCGCACCAGTCGAGACACTGAGGGCATAACATCAAACAAGAGGAGGCTATCATGCTAGCTCAACTACCTGCATTACTCACCACCCCAGGCGCCGCCTGGGGCAACATCCGCAAGGACGCCGATCAACATCCATGGGGATTTCTGCCCTTGATGTTACTCGGCCCGCTGATTCCCGCAATAGCCTGTTATATCGGTGCGGCGCACAGCGGCTGGAGCTTCTACGGGGGCGAAGAGAAGCAATATCTGACGCCAGGCAGTGCCGCAATACTCGGGTTGATGTGCTATCTGGGCTTTATCGCAGGCCTGCTGGTCATGAGCTTCATGACCCGTTGGGTGTTGTTCCACGTACCCCAGCGGCCAACGCAACCGGTCAGCCTGGCCTTTATGACCGTGACGTCCATTCCCATGATGCTGGCAGGCCTTGCTGCACTGGCTCCTTACCGACCGGTGCTGCTGATCGTCGGCGCACTGGGTGCCGGCCTATCCTGCATACTGTTGTTTTTTGGCCTGCCGTCCTTCATGAGAATGCCGAGAAACGACCACACACGGTTTTTCGCGGCCTGCATTATCGGTATAGGCCTGCTGACACTGGTAACCATCGGCTTTGTCTTTATGGAACTGTGGTGGCAGCCACTGGAGGGCGGCTTATACGAGAACGTTGCCGACCCTGAGTAACTGTCCAGGGAACATGCACAACGGCAAGGCACGGGAAGCGACAGCATAAGTGGAAGTGGAAGTGGAAGTGGAAGTGGAATGATGTGGAAATTGAGGCGGGAGTAGCAAGAAAACCAAAACGCTCTCGAGCACGGCCACCAGGCTGCGCTCGAGAGCGACTGTCACCGATCAGCTCTTGGCACGCTCGGCATCACGCAACGCCTTGATCTGGTCATGGTTGCGCAGCACGCCCTGGTACTGCCGCTCTACCACCGCGCGCACATCGGCGGGCAGGTCTTTTTCGAGCGCTTCCTTGTAACCCTTCTTGGCGACATCTTCGCCACGCTCGCATTCATTGAGCACCGCTTCATCGCTCTTACCGGTAACCAGCGATTTGAGGTCGACCCAACGGCGGTGCATGTCGCCAGATACACTGGTGCTGTCTTCTGGATCACCACCAAGTTGGGACACAATCGCCTGCAGCTCACTGGCTGATTTGCCACACTCGACCGCACGGTCCAAAAAAAGCGTTTTCAGATCGGGACGTTTGACGTCTTCAGCACACACCTTGAAGCCTGCTTCGCCGTCTTTGCTGGTTTCGATCAAATCGTTGAGAACTTCAATTACATCTTTCGAATCGGTAGTGGTCATTGCATCCATCCTTCTCTACGCATACGTGAAACACATCGGTGTTTTGCATACCTGAGTATGAAAGTAGCTGCCTGATACACGCAGCTTTTCCAGGCGTTATCGCCTTCAGAATTGTGACTGGCCTCCAAGCGGGGGGTTCAACCTTTTTGCCCTTGGCCATGCGTAACAGGCAATGACTATCGAGCAGGTGCGCAGCGTCTGGCTGTGCAGATCCGGGGACGGGAGACTGGGTGGCTAGAGCTGTGCCAGAGAGGCAATACAGACGGGGAGAAGCACGGAAAAATGGTGGGTCGTGTAGGATTCGAACCTACGACCAATTGGTTAAAAGCCAACTGCTCTACCAACTGAGCTAACGACCCGCAACGCGCGCTATAGTACTGATTTTGCAGATAAAATCAAGGGTAAATTGCCTTTAATGTGCCCGCTTAGTGAAGCGCATTGGGCTGGTAGACCGTGGCATCCGCCAGGCCTGCCGCAGCAAACCCCGCCGCACGCAGCCGGCAACTGTCGCAGCGCCCGCAGGCACGCCCGACTCCATCAGCCTGGTAGCAGGACACCGTCAGGGTGTAATCGATGCCCAAACGGGTCCCTGCGGCCACAATCTCGCCCTTGGTCATATTCTGCAAAGGGGCCAGGATACGAAAGCCGCGGCCTTCGACCCCGGCTTTGGTTGCCAGGTTGGCAAGCCCTTCAAACGCCTCGATAAACGCCGGCCGGCAGTCGGGATAGCCCGAATAGTCCACGGCGTTAACGCCAATGAAAATATCCTGCGCCTCAAGTACTTCCGCCCAGCCCAATGCCAGCGCCAAAAAAACCGTATTGCGCGCCGGCACGTAGGTAATGGGTATGCCGTCCTGCGGCGATTCAGGCACCGCCAGCGATGCATCGGTTAGAGCCGACCCGCCTATACCGTCTAAATCCAGCCTGATCACCTTGTGCGCGACCGCCCCTGCACTGCTGGCCAGCCGCTTGGCAGCATCAAGCTCTGCCCGGTGCCGCTGACCGTAATCAAAACTCAAGGTGTAACACAGATAACCCTCAGCCTGAGCCATGGCCAACACGGTTGCCGAGTCGAGTCCGCCTGAAAGCAGTACCACCGCTTTTTTCTTCGATAGGTCGGTCATGTCAGTGTCCTGGCTCGTCATTCCAAAGGTATTTGTGCAACTGCATTTGAAAGCGCACCGGCAAATTGTCTTCTACAATCCATTCGGCCAACTGCCGCGGCGGCAGCTCAGCGTGACTCGGCGAGAAGAGTACTTCACCGACGCGATCCACTAACGCATATTCATCCAGCTTGAAGCGCGCCCAGTCGTAATCAGTGCGGTTGCAGATCACAAATTTGACCTGATCGTGCCGACCCAGCAGCGCCAGGTTGGCATACAGGTTGCGTCCGACCTCCTGCGAGCCGGGGGTCTTGAGATCAACCACACGGCTGACCCGTGCGTCGACCGCACTGACATCCAGGGCTCCGCTGGTCTCCAGGGACACCTGGTAGCCTGCCTGACAGAGCGCGCGCATCAGCGCTATGGCATTCGGCTGAGCAAGCGGTTCTCCGCCCGTTACACACACATAGCGCGGCTTATAGCTGGCCACCTGCAGCAGGATCTGTTCCAGGCTCATCAGCTCCCCGCCATTAAAGGCGTAAGCGGTGTCGCAGTACTGGCAGCGCAACGGACACCCGGTCAGCCGCACGAAGACGGTGGGCAGCCCAAGACTGCGACTCTCACCCTGAATGGAATAGAAAATCTCGGTCATGCGCAGCGTTGCAGCTAAATCAATCGACATGCTGGTTTCCCGGGCTGGACTGCTAAACAGGCAGAGGCCCCAAATAGCCGTTATCGACACTCAACCGAAAGACTGGCTCGCAGTTGCGGCGACAAGGCGGGGTGGTTTGGAAGCGCGCAGTGTAGCGCAAAGATCGACAACATGCAGGCACCAGGATCGGCTGGGATGTCTGGTGCCGCAGAGAATCAGGCGGGGTTGCTGCTAGCCCTGCGAATCAAGGTCGCGTCGCGCCAGCTGTGCGGCCGACGAATTGGGGTGCTTGGACATGACTTCGCGATACAGCACTGCGGCTTTATCCTGATTGCCCAGGCGACGCTCTACATCGGCCAGCTTATACAGTGCATCGGCC
>JAWOGT010000260.1:0-8137 GCA_046496585.1 Halopseudomonas sp. | reverse complement strand
GCCTTGAAAGCGGAGCAGTTCAACCTCTCGGCCAATACCTGGACCGACCCGGCTCCTGGCCAGCGGCTGAGCCTGGCATTCCCGCAGCGCGACCAAACCCGCTATGCGTTTTTCTATCAGGCCGAGGACGTCACCAGCTGGCTTAGCCGCCTGTCGCTCGATGGCTTCCAGCGGCAGGTAGACCGTACCTTCACCAACAGTTTGGCCACCCCCTTAAGCTCCCTAAATAATCTCGCAGTAGACGATCTGCGCACCCGCGGGCTGGCGCTGAAAGCCGAGATGGAGCTGTTTGCCAATCAGCCCACGCTGGCCGGCATTGAGTATATGCAAGATCAGCTGGATGCAGACAAGCAGACGGCAATCACAGCGTCTCCCCCTTTTGGACCGCCGATCAACACGTGGCGCAGCTCTGTGCAAGAAGCGGAGCAAAGCACGCTGTCGGCCTTTGTGCAGCAGCGCTGGCAGTTCGCACCGGACTGGATCGGCCATCTGGGTGGGCGTTACTACGTGGTCGACTCGGATCTGAACCGCAGCACTCTCCGCACCGAAACAGACAGCCGTGACGAGCGCTGGCTGGGTTCGCTCGGGCTGGTGCATCAGCTGCACGGTAACTGGTCAGTGCGCGCGACCTTCGCCGGTGGCTATTCCTATCCGACGCTGACCCAGCTGTTCTCGGTGGCGACCGGTGGCAACGATGTGCACTACGGTAACACTGAGCTCAAGCCAGAGGTGGCGCGCACCGTTGAGCTGGGCGTGCGCCATGAGTCGGCTTTGGCCTCACTGGATGTCGCGCTGTACCGCACGGACGCCAAGGACTATATCGACCGTGAGCTGTTATCGGTTACGCCGGAGGGCTTCCTGCCGCCGAGCTCCGCGCGACTGCGTCAATGGCAATACGTCAACGTCGATGAAGCCCGCAGCCACGGCCTGGAAGTGGCGCTGGAATGGCGCGGAGAGCTACCGGTCAAGCCGCATGCCTCCTTCAGCCTGGCGCGCCGGACCTTCCAGTTCGGCAATAACAACTCCACCCGCCACAGTGGTCTGGCTGAGGCCAGTGGCGCACTCGGACTGCGCCATTACTCAATGCTTGGGGAGGGTTTGCTGAGCGAAGTGGATGTCTATATGCGCGCCTCCGAAGGCACAACGCTTGAGGATGATCAAGGTCAGGTAATCGATCAGGAGAGCGGTTTCGCGACGCTGAATCTGAACTGGAAGCTCGATTATCAGGAACGGGCCAGCCTGAGCCTGTTGCTGGGCAATCTGCTCAACCGGGAGTATCGCCGGCTGGATGAGTTGCCTGGCGCGCAGCGTTACGCGGATCTGGAAGCGACATTGCATTTTTGAACCACAACACACATGGCAGCGGCACACAGTCGGCGCTGGCTGCCATTTCGATGAAGCAAGATGAGGGACTTATCATGTATATCAAAAAGCGCCCGTTGGCATTGGCTATTGGCGTGTTGCTGTTCAACACTGCAATGCTGGCTCAGGCCGTACCGGACCCGGAAGACGCGAGTGCAGTCTATCAGGGCGGCGCGTCTGAGGTTGACCCGGCATCGGTCGGGGTGGTTCGATCGCCTGGTGCACCCGACCTTACCGAAGCCGAGTTCGAGTATGCCCAGAAGACGTATTTCGAGCGCTGTGCGGGTTGTCATGGTGTGCTGCGCAAAGGCGCGACCGGCAAGCCGCTGACACCGGATATCACTCAGGAGCGTGGTCAGGCTTATCTTGAGGCATTGATTTCCTACGGATCCCCAGGGGGGATGCCGAATTGGGGTGCGGCTGGCGGCCTTACCGCGGATGAAATCAGGATAATGGCGAGTTATGTTCAGCACGCGCCGCCAGTACCGCCGGAATGGGGCATGTCCGACATGCTTGACTCCTGGAAAGTGCTGGTCAAGCCGGAAGACCGACCCACGAAACAGATGAACAAGCTGGAACTGGGCAACCTGTTCTCGGTTACCCTGCGCGACGATGGCAAAATCGCCCTGATTGATGGCGACAGCAAGAAAATCATCAAGACCATCGAGACCGGCTATGCCGTGCATATCTCGCGGATGTCCGCATCCGGGCGGTATCTGCTGGTGATCGGGCGGGATGCCAGAATCGACATGATTGACCTGTGGGCCAAGGAGCCGACCAAGGTCGCCGAGATCAAGGTCGGCATCGAGGCGCGTTCGGTGGAAACCTCCAAGTTCGAAGGCTATGAAGACAAGTACATCATCGCCGGCGATTACTGGCCGCCGCAGTACGTCATCATGGATGGCGAGTCATTGAAGCCATTGAAGATTGTCTCGACCCGCGGCATGGTCGTTGGCACCCAGGAGTATCACCCTGAGCCGCGTGTGGCGGCGATCATCGCCTCCCATGAGCACCCGGAGTTCATTGTTAACGTCAAGGAAACCGGCAAGGTACTGCTGGTCAACTACGAAGACATCGATAACCTCACCACTACCAGTATCGGCACCGCGGCATTCCTGCATGACGGTGGTTGGGATGTGACTCACCGTTACTTCATGACGGCCGCAAACAACTCCAACAAAGTGGCGGTAATCGATTCGAAAGAGCGCAAAATGGCCGCGCTGGTCGACGTCGGCAAGATTCCGCATCCAGGTCGTGGCGCCAACTTTGTGCATCCACAATTTGGTCCGGTCTGGGCCACCAGCCATTTGGGCGATGAAACCATTTCCCTGATTGGTACCGATCCTGAAGATCATCCGGACCAGGCCTGGAAAGTGGTAGAGACGCTGAAAGGCCAGGGCGGCGGTTCGCTGTTTATCAAGACCCATCCGGAATCCAATCACCTGTATCTGGATACCACCTTTAATCCGGATGCGAAACTCAGCCAATCGGTGGCGGTATTCACTATCGACAATCTCGACGCGGGCTACAAGGTGTTGCCCATTGGCGAGTGGGCCGGGGTAAGCGATGGTGCCAAACGCGTGGTTCAGCCTGAATATAACAAGGCGGGAGACGAAGTCTGGTTCTCGGTCTGGAGTGGCCAGGAGGAAGAGTCAGCGATCGTGGTGGTGGATGACAAGACACTGGAACTCAAGCACGTGATCAAGGACAAGCGCCTGATTACGCCCACCGGCAAGTTCAATGTGCACAACACCCAGCACGATGTCTACTGAGTGAACTCACCCGCGCAGGCATAAGGCCTGCGCGGGTCAGGGCACAGCAGAAAATCATCTTCATCAATCAGCTGAAAAGAATCCGATCATGAACAAGACCGTGTTAATCACTGGCGCCACCTCCGGCATGGGCAAGGCAACAGCGCTGCTGTTGGCTCAACAGGGGTATAGCGTCTATGCCGGGGTCAGAAATGGCGCTGAGGAACTGCTGGAGGAGGCCGAAAAACTCGGCGTCAAGGTTAATACTGTGGCGCTCGACGTACAGGATACGGCGTCCATACAGCAGGCTGTCCAGCAGGTTATCGCCAAGGAAGGAAAGATTGACGTTTTGGTGAATAATGCCGGATTCGGACTGCTTGCGACCTTGGAAGACGGAACGGATGAGGAAATATTCCAGCAGTTCGATGTAAATGTGTTTGGCCTTATCAAGATGACCCGGGCAGTGCTGCCCCACATGCGCGAGGCGCGAAGTGGCGTGATCATCAATATTTCATCCTTTCTGGGCAGGATGGGGCTGCCCTTGCTATCGCATTACAATGCCAGCAAATATGCGGTCGAGGGCATCACCGATTCGTTACGGTTTGAGGTGGCACCTTTCGGAATAAGAGTGCACTCGGTCCTGGCCGGTTTGTTTGGGACCAACTTTGTCAAAAAAGGCCTTGTCGCCAACAGCAGAACCACCGCTGCGGACTCGCCCTACAAGGAGCTGGTGGCTCACTTCGTTCCGATTGTTGCCAACGCTATCAATGAAGGCCCTGATCCGCTGCCGATAGCACAGGCGGTGAAAAACATCATCGAGAACGAGGATAGTGCTATTGCCGTTGAGGTTGGCAAGGAGTCAGAGCAGTTCGTGCCAATGCGTAAACATATGGACGACAAGGCGTTCGAAGAGCAGGTAAAGCAGACCTTTGGTTTGTAAGCAAGGTCGGGGACATCCGTCTGGTTAGTGCAGGACGCCCGGTTGCCTCTGTTCCGCTGGGCTCGGTCAGCTGGCGACGGTAGGGCTCCGAGCCAGACTGTAGCGCTTGCCGCCGTTACGCTTGGCCACGTACATGGCTTCATCGGCAAGCCGCACCAGGTGCAGCTGATCCTGGCCGTGCTCGGGGTACATGGCGATACCCAGGCTGGGCGCGCTCAGCACCGTCTTGCCATCCAGAGTGTACGGATGGCTGAGGGCGGCAAGCACTTTCCTGGCCACCAAGGTGGCATCTCCCAGCTTGCTGATATTGTCCAGCAGAATGGCGAATTCATCGCCGCCCAGGCGGCCAACGGTATCGGACTCCCGCACACACTGCTTCAGGCGCTGAGCGACTTCCCGTAGCAGATGATCGCCGGTGGCATGGCCAAAGGTATCGTTGATCTGCTTGAAGTTGTCCATGTCCAGATACAGTACCGCCAGCTGGAGCTCGTCATTCTGCGCTCGTTGCAAAGCAGTGTGCAGGCGGTCGAGGAACAGCGCCCGGTTGGGCAATTCAGTCAGATGGTCGTAGCGGGCCAGAAATTCCAGGCGCGAGTGCGTGCGTTTGCGCTCGATCGCGGTCGCTACCTGGCTCGAGACAAATTGCAGCAGCTCCTTGTCCTGTTTGCTGTAGCGCAGGGTGCCGGAATAGCTCTGCAGCACCAGCGCGCCGATGGTCTCCGTGCCCGATATTAGCGGCACGCCCAGCCAGTCCAGGGGATGCTGGCCGGCCTCCAAGCCGGTCTGTGCCAGCCGCTGCGCAGCCGTTTCAGGCGTCAGCATCAGCGCCTCGCCAGAGCGGATAACCTCGGCACTCAGTGTGGCGGGTTCCAGCGGTTGGGGTGCTGGCGGCGCGTCACATTGCTCGACGTGGTAGGCGAGGCTCAGTTCATCAGTGGCGGCGTCGTACAACGCCACAAAGAAATTCTCGGCGGGCAGCAATCGTCCGATCACCTCATGTACCCGCGCGTACAGCGCCGGCAGATCGCCCATCGCGTGAGCCGCTTCCGAAATCGTATACAGAGCTGCCTGCATCGTTTCGGCACGCTTGCGCGCGGTTATGTCTCGCGCCACACCGACCCGCACCTGTTCGGCCTCAAGCCACTGGGCAGACCACATGATATGCACAATATGACCGTTCTTGTGGAGGTAGCGGTTCTCATGATCCTGAGAAGGATTGCCGGAATTAATGCTCTCAACCAGTGCCCGTGTGCTGGCACGATCCTCCGGGTGCATCATGTCAAAAGCAACGCGGCCCACCATTTCATCGGGCCGGTAACCGAATACGCGCTCACTGGCCGCACTGACCGAGAGAAAGCGGCCTTCTATATCCACCACGCAGACAACGTCCAGCAGCAGATCCAGCAGCTTGTCGTGGGGCAGGTGAGGGTTTGAAGTCATGGCGTCAACTATACTGGCACTTTCGCATGCTCCGCTAGCGCGAAAGCGCTTTTATAGCTGCACGGGCTGGCATCGTGGTCTTGAAATCAATCAAGCTGAGCCATGGCAAAGCACGTGACAGCAGCAGGCGCGTGCCCTTGGGACGGCCGATTGCCACCTCGGCCAGCGCACCCGCCGAAGACGCCGCTGGCCGAGATGGAACTCGGCCGCCCCGGAACTGCTGCAAAAAACAAGGCGATGCTAAACTATTTGCCAAACGCGCATAGCCGGCCACGATACTGCGGTTTGTCAGTGTCCGCCGCAGAATGTTGGTGGTATTGGCGGCCTTTATACTTTCCTGGAGGCTAGGGATGATCCATCGCACCCTCATCAGGATGCTGCATGTGCGGCCGGTGTCCTGGTTAGGTGTGCAAGGGATCTTGAAGGTAGGCGCCGCGGCCCGCGGCAAAGGGCTGTTAGCGCGGTGATGTGATTGTCGACCTGCCGGAGGGTGGCGAATGCACAAGCTGGAATCGTTTGTCGTTGGTTGTGCCCTTGCATTCGCTGGTTGTGAGGCGTTCGACGCCCGGGCGCCGAATCAGGTGATGCCCCTGGCCTCGGACGTGGCTCCGGTTACAGAGGGGGATTGGTACCGACCGCCTTTAGCGGTGACCTGGCAATGGCAATTGTTCGTTAATGACGATCACCCGCTTAACACCAGCTACGACGTGGATATCTACAATGTCGATCTGTTCAATACGTCAGCATCCACAATCAGCTCGCTGCAGGCGGCGGGTAGCAAGGTCATATGCTATTTTTCCGCAGGCACCTACGAGAAGGATCGTGCGGATCGCTATCAGTTCAACAACAACGACCTGGGTGCCATTGTGCGGGGCTGGGCCAGCGAGCGCTGGCTGGATATCCGCTCGGCCAATGTTCACCGGGTTATGGCTGATCGGCTGGAGCTGGCCGCGAAGAAGGGCTGCGATGCTGTCGAACCGGACAACGTGCAGGGTTATCTGGAAGATACGGGCTTTGCTCTCAGCGCCGAGGAGCAGCTGGCCTACAATCGCTTTATCGCCAACCAGGCGCGCCGACGCGGGCTGGGAGTAGGCCTGAAAAACGGTCTCGAGCAGATTGCTGCCCTGGTTGATTACTATGATTTCTCAATCAACGAGCAGTGCTTCCAGTACAACGAGTGCTTCCACTTGATGCCCTTCATCCAGGCCGGCAAGCCTGTGCTGAATGTCGAGTACCCAAAGCAGGATGACGACCTTTCCCGGGATGATCCCTCGATCAAAGCTCTCTGCAATGCCGCGCATCGTCTGAAATTCAGTACCCTGGTCCTGCCGGTTGCCCTCGACGACAGCTTTCGGGTCGCTTGCCTGAACTAACGCTGAAGTCTCAGGCTTGATCAGTATGTGCCAGCACATGACTTCCTGCTCAAAAGCCGGATAATGGCGGCCAATTCGTCTCGCTCGTCATTCTGGTGCTCCCCCATGGAAATCAAGGTCAACTTTCTCGACAACCTTCGACTTGAAGCCAAGTTCGATGACTTCACGGTGGTCGCCGATCAACCCATCCGTTATAAAGGTGACGGCTCGGCGCCGGGGCCGTTCGATTACTTTCTCGCCTCATCGGCCCTGTGTGCAGCTTATTTTGTGAAGCTGTACTGCGACACGCGTAATATTCCCACCGATAACATCCGCCTGTCGCAGAATAATATTGTGGATCCGGAAAACCGCTACAAGCAGATCTTCAAGATTCAGGTCGAGCTGCCGGCTGACATCACGCCCAAGGACCGCCAGGGCATTTTGCGCTCCATCGATCGCTGCACGGTGAAAAAGGCCGTGCAGACCGGCCCCGAGTTCGTGATCGAGGAAGTGGAAAGTCTGGATGCCGACGCCCAGGCGTTGCTGATGCCCCTTGCCGCGGCAGGCGAGGGCACCCGGGTGCTGGGCAAGGATCTGCCGCTGGAGCAGACCATCGCCAACATGTCCGGCATTCTGGCCGGCCTGGGCATGAAGATCGAGATCGCCTCCTGGCGCAATATTGTCCCCAACGTCTGGTCGCTGCATATCCGCGACGCGCAGTCGCCCATGTGCTTTACCAACGGCAAGGGCGCGACCAAGGAGGCTGCGCTGGCCTCGGCGCTGGGCGAGTTTATCGAGCGGCTGAACTGCAACTTTTTCTACAATGACCAGTTCTGGGGCGAGGATATCGCCAACGCGCCCTTTGTGCATTACCCCAACGAGCGCTGGTTCAAGCCCGGCCGTAAGGATGCACTGCCACCCGAGATCCTCGACGACCACTGCCTGGAGATCTACAACCCCGACGGCGAACTGCGCGGCTCGCACCTGATCGACACCAACTCCGGCAACACAGCGCGCGGCATCTGCTCGCTGCCCTACGTGCGCCAGTCGGATGGCGAGGTGGTGTATTTTCCCTCCAATCTGATCGAGAACCTCTACCTCAGCAACGGGATGAGCGCCGGTAATACCCTGCACGAGACGCAGGTGCAGTGCCTGTCGGAGATCTTCGAGCGCGCGGTGAAGAAGCAGATCATCGAGGAGGAGATGGCGCTTCCGGATGTGCCCCAGGAGGTGCTGGAGAAGTACCCCGCGATTCTTGAGGGCATCGAGGCGCTCGAGGCCCAGGGCTTTCC
>JAWOGT010000280.1:0-4840 GCA_046496585.1 Halopseudomonas sp. | reverse complement strand
CAGAGCATGTTTTTCTCCGGGCGTGTGCAGCTTGGCGTATTGCCGTCATGTCTGTAGCAATCTCTGCCGCAATGTCTGGGCCAACGGGATTAGCGTGGTAGGCTTCCCTTGAGTGTTCGATGCTTGTGCATTAGCCACTACCCAAGTCGACACATGAGGTTGCCTGTTGAGCAGACATGTCACAACGCTTTTCCTGCTGTTGGTGTATGCCCTTGTGGTCAGCCCGGTGGCGCACTCGAAGGCTGACAGCCTGTTTTCGGCCAGCCTGCAGCAGGCGCTGGCGGGTGATCTGGCGCAATCCTGTGTCTGTCTGCCCACGCTCAGATCAACTGTCCTGCAAACAACGCTAATCCAGCTCTACCAGAACAATGAGTATAAAGCACTCTGGCAGGGTGCGCAGCAGCTGGCCGCCCTGCAGACAGAGCTGAAACAGCTGGTCGATGATGGCCTTTCACCCGCCGATTACGCTTTTGCGTTGCATGCCAGCACGCCGGTGAACCCCTGTGACGAACTGCGCATCAGCAGTCAGTATTTGCTCGCCCTTGAGCATCTGAGCCGTGGTCGGCTGGCGCAAGCGGAGCATGAGCCCTATTGGCAGGCGAGCGCGCTGCCGCCGACATCAGTGCCTTTGCTCTCGGCACTGGCCATTACCGGTCTCAGGGACGGCATTGCCGCGTCTTTTGCCCAGGCACGCCCGGCGCTGCCTGAGTATCGCGCTTTGCGCGCGGCTTATGCCAGGATGGACCGGCAGCCGGCTTCGCGTGCGCCTTTGCCCCCGGGGCCGCTGCTGCGCCCGGGCATGAGCGACGAACGAGTCGGGCAGTTGGCGGCGCAGTTGCAGCAGGATGGGTTCCTGCTGGAGTCGCCGGCCACCGATGTATCGGTCAGCAACTACAACGCGGCGCTGGTGGAGGCCGTTCGCCTGTATCAAGCCCAGCATGGGTTGCAGGTGGACGGCATCATCGGCCCTCTGACCCTCAAGGCCTTGAACGTATCGCCAGCGCAGCGTGTGCAGCAGGTGCGGATCAATCTGGAGCGGCTGCGCTGGGTAAACGCGCAGCGCAGCGATTATCTGCTATTGATCAATGTTGCCAGCGGCCATCTGCAGCTGATGCGCGGCAATCTCACGCTCTGGCAGGCGCGGGCGCAGGTAGGGCGATCAAGCAGGCCAACGCCGCTACTGGTGTCCTATATCAACCGGATTACCCTGAATCCGAGCTGGACCGTGCCGCCCACCATCCTGCGCGAAGATATCCTGCCGAAGATACGCCGCAATCCAGACTACCTTGACCTGCACAACATGCGCACACTGGATACGCAAGGCAAGCCGCTGGATCCGCAACACATCGACTGGAACAACCCAAGAGGCATCATCCTGCGTCAACCGCCTGGGCCAACCAACCCGCTGGGAGAGATGGTGTTCCGTCTGCCCAACCCGTTCTCGATCTACCTGCATGACACGCCCAGCAAGCACTTGTTCCAGCAGAGCATCCGCAGTGTGAGTTCGGGCTGTGTTCGTGTAGAAGATGCACACGGGCTGGCCGCCCACCTGTTGGCTGATTTAAGTTGCCTGGAGCACGAGCGCATCGCCCAGCAACTGGCCAGCAAGCAAACACACTAAATCGCACTGACCAACGGTCCTCGGGTGGTACTCGCCTATTGGACGGCATTGGCCAACAGCCAAGGTCAGCTGGCTTTTGTCTCTGACAGTTACGACCTCGATCAGGCGCTGGTATCCGCCATGGCAATCCTGCCACCCACAACTGTAGATTATCCGTGAAAAAATACGTATTGCTTGACTCCACCGCCCTGCCCGATGCCGGCGGCAGCTTGTGTCTGTTTGAATACGGCGACGACTTCATCATCAAGCGGGCCGATGGCAAGGGTGGGCAGTTGATGAACACGCGCATGCACGGCTCGGAGGATGCGCTGGGCAAGCTACCCTGCGCGCGGATCGCCAACCGCGCCGAGGCCCGAGTACTGATTGGCGGGCTGGGTATGGGCTTTACCCTGGCCGCCGCTCTCGCGCAACTGGGCGATCAGGCGCAGGTGCTGGTGGCCGAGCTGCTCGAGGGCGTGATCCTCTGGAATCAAGGGCCACTGGGCGCCAAGGCGGGCTATCCCACCCGGGACCCGCGCGCGCAAATCCGCCATGAGGATGTGGCCATGACGCTGAAAACCGATCGGCACGGCTTCGACGCCATCATGCTCGATGTGGATAACGGCCCGGAAGGCCTGACCCAGTCCGTTAACAGCTGGCTCTACAGCCTTGACGGTCTGCAGGCCTGCAAGCGGGCACTGCGCCCGGGCGGCATACTGGCGGTCTGGTCAGCCAGTATCGACCCGCGCTTTAGTGCGCGGCTGCGCTCAGCCGGTTTCAAGACCGAGGAAGTACAGGTCTTTGCGCATGGCAGCCGCGGCCCGAAACACACCATCTGGCTGGCGCACTAGCCTGTGCGTAGTGCCAGCCCGGGCCACCAGCCTAGATAATCCGCGAGAAGCGCCCACTGTCAGCCTGTTGCTGATAGGCATCAAAGACCATGCATACCGAACGCACCAGCAGGCGACCCGCCGGCAAAATCTCGATAGCCTTGTCGTCCAGGCGAATCAGACCATCGCTATGCATCTGCTGCAGCAGCGGCCATCGATCGGCAAACACCTCGTGGAAAACGATACCGAAACGCGCTTCTATCGCGCTGAAATCCAGACTGAAATGACAAATCAGCTGGCTGATGATGGCGCGGCGCAAGCGGTCGTCCTCGCCGCTGATCAGTCCGCGCGTGGTGGCCAGCAGGCCTTCGCCAAGGGCTTGCTGGTAGAGCTTGATATCACTGCTGTTCTGGCAGAACAGGTCGCCGACCTGGCTGATCGATGACACACCCAAGCCAATCAGGTCACAGTGACCATGGGTGGTATAACCCTGGAAGTTGCGATGCAACACGCCGCTCTCCTGGGCCATGCTCAGACTGTCGTCCGGCAGGGCAAAATGGTCCATGCCGATATAGCGGTAACCTGCCTCGGTCAACTGCTGAACACTGTTTCCCAGCATCGCCAACTTGGCGGCAGCGATCGGCAGATCCCCGGACATGATCCGGCGCTGCGGCAAAAAGCGCTCCGGCAGGTGCGCGTAATTGAATAGGGATAACCGATCCGGGCGCAATTCGATAATCGCCTTGACCGTGCGGGCAAAGCTGGCCGGGCTTTGTTTTGGCAGACCGTAAATCAGATCAATATTGATCGAACGGAACTCCAGCGTCCTCGCGGCGTCCATGATCGCCTGGGTCTGCTCCAGGCTCTGCAAGCGGTTAACCGCGCGCTGCACTGCCGGTTCGATATCCTGGACCCCAAAGCTGACGCGGTTGAAGCCCACTTCACGCAGCATACCCATGGTCGACCAGTCGGCCTCGCGCGGATCAATCTCGATACTGTAATCCCCGCCATCATCATCATGCAGGGTGAAATGCTGGCGGATTTTGTCGATCAGACCGCGCATCTGTTCATGGCTGAGGAAGGTCGGTGTGCCGCCGCCCAGATGCAGTTGCTCGATTTTCTGCTGAGGGCTGACATGCTCGCTGATCAGTTCGATTTCACGGTACAACGCCTGCAGATAGGGTACGGCGCGGCTGCGGTCCTTGGTAATGACCTTGTTGCACGCGCAGTAATAGCAGATGTTGGCGCAGAACGGGATGTGCACGTACAACGACAGCGGCCGCCGCTGCTCGCGACTGCCTTTCAGCGCGCGCCACAGGTAGGATGGCTCGATGCCGTCATGGAACTGGGCTGCGGTGGGGTAAGAGGTGTAACGCGGGCCGGCAGTGTCATATCGACGAATCAGGCCCGCGTTCCAGCTAATGGGATCGAACATAAGGGTGCTCCGCAGTTAAACTTTCAATGCCGTGCAGGCTAAACCCAGCTCGATTTCCCCTCGTTGATGCAGGTCAATTTATGCTCAACTCGCCCCTCAGGCTTTCATGCCCAGCCGTCTGGCCAGCTTGTGCAGGTTGCTGGCGTCGAGCCCGAGCAAACGGGCCGCCGCAGCCCAGCTATCCTCCGTCTGCGCCAGGGCCAGGCGAATCTGCTCGCGCTGGCAGGCGTCGACCGATTGTTTCAGCGACACCACCGGCTGCGCCGGATCGCGGCGCGAGGTCTCTGTCTCAGCAGCCAGCGGGGCATGGCCAACCTGGATATCCAGATGCCCCGGTTCCAGCGTGAGGATGGCCAGACGCGAGCCATTGAAACCCAATGCCTTGATCGCAGCGCGGCTGATCACATGCTCCAGCTCGCGCACGTTACCGGGCCAGCCATAGCCGAGCAGAGCCTGCTCCGCCGCCGCCGATAACCTCAGGCCGCGCAAACCCAGCCGCGCGCGGTTGAGCTCGATAAAATGCCCAGCCAGCAACAGTATGTCGCTACCGCGCTCACGCAGCGGCGGAATCACCACCGGGTAGACTGACAGGCGATGATAGAGATCGGCGCGAAAATCACCGCTGGCCACCCGGTCGGCCAGGTTGCGATTGGTGGCGGCGATGATGCGCACATTCACCCGCAGCGGATGATCCGCGCCCAGACGCTGGATTTCGCCGTTCTGCAAGGTGCGCAGCAGTTTGGCCTGGACTGACAACGGCAACTCACCGATTTCATCGAGCAACAGCGTACCGCCATCGGCGGCGTCGAAGCGCCCGCCACGGTCACTCGCGGCACCGGAAAAGGCGCCCTTGACATGCCCGAACAGCTCGCTTTCGGCGAGGGATTCCGGCAGCGCGGCGCAGTTGACCAACACCAGCGGCTGGTCAGCCCGGCCCGAGTGATTGTGCAGCCAGCGCGCAAACAGCTCCTTGCC